>JAGLTP010000005.1 GCA_023135215.1 Candidatus Heimdallarchaeota archaeon | reverse complement strand
TTGCTATAATTGTGAATACAATTCCGAGATAAAAAAGTACATTATTACTGAAATTAAAGAAACTAGCCATCAGATTTGGTTTTATTATACCAATCATCCCAAGCGAAAGAATTAATCCCCCTAAAACTAGTATTGTTCCTGATGCTATATACAAACCGACAATTTTTGTTGATTTAGATGATGCTGATTCTTCAACTTCTTCTATATCTGATTTCTTTGAAACATCATTAAAAACATACATGAGCATCATTAAAGGTGCGAAAATAAAAAGAAGACTGAATATTGTAGTTCCGATATCATATTCTCCTCCAACAAAACCATCACCAATGGCTAAAGTTCCTATGAGTATTACTGCTATTAGTGATCCTAAGTAGATGAGTATATCTCTGAATTTCTGTTTGAAAATAAAAAGAAGCAAAAATGTAGCTACAATCAGGATAAAATAAGCTATTAATTGCACCTGTTTGGATTGAATCCCTAAGTCAGTTCCCCAAGATTGCATATCAAATAGGGTAGGTTCAAAAATAGTTTCCATGAATTTTATCTTTAAATTATTGCGTGAAAGAGTATCTGTTATTGTGTGAATTATCCCCCCAGATAGAACAAGAAGATAAGCATTTCTCCAATTCAGTGTCTTATTTTTATCATCTTTTATTCTGAAGAAACGTTTTGTTCGTACAACGGAGAATCTGGATACATATGAATAGAAGAAGGCTAAGATTCCTCCCCAGATTATGAATGGGATCAAATAATGAAAATCCCATTCAAAGTATCCAAAATCCCATTTTAAGAAGAAATAAGCTTGAACAGAATCAGGACCTAACCAATTGCACAGAACGAATATTGCTGCAATTTTATGACTGAATTTTTCTCTATTAAAGTAGTAAATCGGAATAACTATGCTTAAACCTACGATAAAATGACCAATGAACGCCATAGGGGTATTAGAATGCAGAATTACAAAAACGTTTGCCATTTATATTTATAAGAAGATGAAGATTGAAGAATCTTAATATAAACTAAAGTGACTGTGGTTTAGAGGTTTCAAAATGATTATAGATGGACATGCTCACGCATGTGGGGATTTTGCAGATCCAGAAATACTAATCCCGATACTTGATGAATTAGAAGTAGACAAAATAATTCTATGTCCAAGTGCTCTAGAAGATAATCTTATCCATAATATTCCAAAAATCAGTTACACTCCAATCAGTAAAATCAGGCATTTAATGTTCCTAGCAAACAAATATTACTTAAAACATGATGTTCCAGATCATTATTTTGAACAAGGGAACGAGTTGATTAATTCACTTAGAGAAAAACACCCTAAAAGAATTATACAATTTCTATGGGTAAATCCGAATAATAAAGATACAATAAACAGAGTAAGAAAGGCACTAGATAACTGGGAAATAAAAGGAATTAAATTACATCAGTGTCTCTCCAGTTTTTCAAATGATGAGACTGGAATGCGAAAATTAGCCGAATTTGCAGGAAAAAATAATCTACCTATTTTCATACATATTTATTCAAAAGAAGAAGTTAGAAAACTTGTTAATCTTGCCCGTGATTTCCCGAAAACGAATTTCATTATAGCACATTTTATTGGACTGGAAATTGCCAAGAAATTTGGTAAAGATTTGAGAAACCTCTACTTTGATATTTCTACTTACTTCATTATCTCAAAAAGAAGAATAAAATATGCAATAAAGCACTTTGGAGCTGATCATGTCATTTTGGGATCTGATTCACCTTTTGGTGAAAAAAATCTTGAAAATAATATAAAGAAAATCAAAAGAATGAATATCAATGAAAAAGAAAAGAAAATGATACTAGGATCGAACATCAAAAAGATGCTGAAGTTATAATCCTGAGGGAATTATTGTTGTTGTGGTAATCAGCAAATAACCAAATACCAAAAGGAATTGTCCTAGTATATATGTGCTCATTGTATAAATTCGTTCATTTTTGAAGTGTCTCACAAATCTATTGAATCCGTTTAATGCATCAGAAAGGGAAAAAAGCCAAGCTCCAATGTATACTGTAATTATTCCTCCCATATACAAAGCTTCCCAACCAATTGGATAATTTTCAACAGGTATTATCAAAAACGCTGTACTTATTACCATAAAACAAATAACTATAAGGTAGATTGTTACTGGAATTGCCATTTTTCCTGCTTTCTTTGTAAGGATAGGAAACAGACCTGCAGCTCCTATTAAAAAGGGCACAATCAGAAGTGTAATCCACCACTTGAACAAAGGAAATTCATATACATATACTGCAAAAGTAACTGTATAGAATATATGACCTAAAAGGAAAGAAATCAAACCTAATCTAAACCATTTCTGAGTTTTTTCTGGATCAGGAATCATTAGAAAAACATCCCCCAGAAATCCACCTATTAATGCTGCAACTAGCCACCAGCTAATATTCGGATTCTGTACTAGATATAAAACTAACAGTAGAGGCATCAAGAGAGGTTTTGTAACATACCGTATTTTCTGACCAACAGGTTTGTCTTTTTCTACTAAAACTTCACCTATTATATGAAGAAATGCAACAAGGAAAAAAAATCCAATTAGTATCCAGTGTATAAAACTCATAATTTTCATTCCCAAAAAAATAAATAAGTAATTAAGCTTTTGGGCTTAATTATTTGTCTTCTTTCTTTGGTGTCACGTCAATTAGTTCGTATTCTCTTGAACCAAGCTGAAGATTAAATGCGCTAGAAAGTTGAGTCTCAACAAGTTTTGGCCTAGAATCAGGATCACTCCATACGC
>JAGLTP010000499.1 GCA_023135215.1 Candidatus Heimdallarchaeota archaeon | reverse complement strand
GTAGCTAAACTACAGATGTATGGTCCTAATAAAATAACCATAACTGAAAGATTCAAAGTACTTAAAATGATATTTGAGCAATTTACAAGTTTTCTAGTACTTCTGCTTATTGTTGCTGGTATTATTAGTCTAGGTATTGGATTGAATAATCTCTATAAACATGGACATGGCGAAGAAATCATAGATGCGATTGCTATTTTTGCAATAGTAATTATCAATGCTATTATTGGATTTGTTCAAGATTTCCGTTCAAATCAAGCTTTAGCGAAACTGAAAGAATACTTCGAGCAAGATGTTGTAGTTATTAGAGAAGGTAAAGAGTCAATCATTCATGCTAGTGATTTAGTTCCTGGAGATGTTGTTAGTCTAGAAGTAGGGGATAAAATTCCAGCAGATTGTAGGTTGATTATAGTAAACAATTTCAAAATTGATGAAGCTCCTCTAACAGGTGAAAGTACATCAATCACCAAGAAATTAGACGTTGTAGCAAAAGAAGCAAGAATACATGATAGAAAAAATATGATTTACAGTGGAACAACTTGCGTTTATGGAAGAGGAAGAGCAATTGTAACTTCAACTGGAATGAAAACAGAGATGGGTAAAATTGCTGAACTTACTCAAGTAAAAGAAGAACTGACTCCTCTGCAAAAAGCCTTAGATAAGCTAGGGAAAGTACTTGGTATCGTCATTTTAGTGATCTGTGCGGTAGTGATGGTCGTAGATACTCTCTTAGGAGAATCATTGTTAGAAAGCTTTGAAACTGCAGTAGCTTTAGCAATTTCTGCTGTTCCAGAAGGTTTACCTGCTGCTATTGTGATTACATTAGCTATCGGTGTTTCAAGGATGGCTAAAAAGAAAACAATAGTTTCAAAATTACCAGCAGTTGAAACATTAGGATCAGTTGATTACATCTGCAGTGATAAAACAGGAACACTCACTCGAAATGAGATGACTGTCAAAGAAATATGGACGATGGATGGAAAAACGGAAATAGGAGGTTCTGGTTATCTTCTAGAAGGAGAATTCAAAAGAGATGGAAAGAAAATAGATCCTCAAAAAGATCCTATTCTTAATCGTCTATTGAACGTTTCTTATAACTGTAACAACGCAGGAATTCTAAGAAATGAAGAGAAAATAGATATCAAAGGTGATCCAACAGAAGCTGCTTTAGTAGTTGTAGCAGAAAAAGCAGGATTCACAAAGAAGAATTTAAATGAAAGAGATCACGAAATTTTCTTTGATTCAGATAGAAAAAGAATGACTATGATTAACATTGAAAATAGCAAAAAGATAGCTAATACAAAGGGAAGTCCTCCTGTAGTTTTAACTAGATGTAACACAGCAATGATTGATGGTAAAACCGTGAAAATAACAAAAGAACTAGAAAAGCAAATACTTGATGCAAACCTTGAGATGTCTAAGAAAGCATTAAGAGTACTAGCAATTGCATATAGAGAACTACCTGACAATTATAACAAAGAGAAAGTAGAAGAAATTGAGGATAATCTAATTTTTGTTGGATTAACAGGAATGATAGATCCCGCAAGACCAGAAGTAAAAGATGCAATAGACGAGTGTAGGCAAGCAGGAATTACAACAGTGATGATAACAGGAGATCAAGAAGCTACAGCAATTGCAGTAGCAGAAGAAATAGGAATAATTGAAAGCAAGGAAGATCTCATAGTTAATGGTAATGACTTCGCATTGATGTCCGATGAGGAGTTGGAAGAGAAAATAACCAAAATTAAAGTCTATAGCAGAATGAGTCCAAAAGATAAATTCAGAGTAGTAGAAATGCTACAAACCAAAGATCATATTGTTGCATGCACAGGTGATGGAGTAAATGATGCACCTGCAATTCGTAAAGCTGATATTGGTGTTGCAATGGGAATCACAGGAACTGATGTTACTAAAGAAGTTGCTGATATGGTTATTACTGATGATTCATTTTCCACTATTGTTTCAGCAGTTGAAGAAGGACGAAATATCTTTGAAAACATGAAAAAATTCATCCGTTATCTCTTAAGTTGCAATTTTGATGAAATTTTTGCAGTCTTGATTATCTATTCCGCTTTTGGTGTTCTAGCTTTCTTACCTTTACAGATTCTATTTCTCAACTTACTTACTGATGCTTTACCAGCTTTATCTTTATCCTTTGATCCTTATGATCCTGAATTGATGCAACGTCCACCTCGTGGTAAGAAATCTTCATTTGTGCGAGATATGTATGTCTTTGCAGCCATTGCAGGCACTGTTGCACTAATCGCTTCAGTCAGCATCTTCTTAGTTGGTCTCAAAGGTCATGGTCCTGATATACCTGTTTTTGGTGAATGGGCAGATGCTAAAGGATTAGTTGGAACTGAACGTGATGATTTCATTTATGATAATGTCGTTGCTTACAGCCAAATGCTTGCTTTTGTTGCTACATTATCTTTTGAGTTATGGTTTGTGTTCATTGCTCGGAATAATAATGAAACGTCATTTCTTAGCTCAAAACCTTTCAAAAATAAATATCTCTTAGGTGCCGTTATATTATCGTGGGCATTGTTACTCATGGTAATTTATATACCTCCTCTCCAGATGATATTCAGTGGTTTCGATGGATACTATATTATGAATGGTAGAGATTGGGGATATATACTAGGCTTTACGATAGGTCTATGTATCTTAGTAGAAATTGCAAGATATGGTTTGAGAACTGAAGCATTCAAAAAATTTACTGCTAAATTGAAACGTGGATAAGACTTTTCTCTTCTCTTTTTTTATTTTTTATTAGAAAGATTTTTTATATAACTGATTCTAAAATATCTATTAGATTTGAGGTGTAAATATAGCTATAGCTTCACTCCCATATCTAGCATTCTTTTTATCTACAATTATAACTGCTGTTTCTCTAACAATTATTTACATTGTTTTTAGGACACTTAAAGAAACCAAATCTGAGGACTCTACTTATTATAAAATCCCTTAATTCTTTTATTTTTCAAAGAGAGATTATATTCCTATTCGATAGTATATTTTATCTATCAATCTCTCAAAAGCAGAATTAACGTTTTGACCTGACAATGCAGAGGTTTCTATATAGTCTACTTTTAGTCCTCCCCAATCACTTAATGTAGCTGCGTAAGCCAAAGCTGAGTTGCTATCTACTTGTATCTCTTGTGGAGTAGATCCTCTCAAGTCGACTTTATTTCCAATTATTACCATAGGAACAAGCTTGTTGTCATTGAATCTTATCAACTCATTTATCCAGTAATCTACATTAGTAAAAGTATTGGGTCGAGTTACATCAAAAATAACTAAAGCACCATAGCAATTGGTGTAATAGGCACCTCTAACTTCAGAAAATCTTGGTTGGCCAGCTAGATCCCAGATTTGGAGATTAACTATATAGTCTTCATACGGGACTTGTTTTACAGAAAAATCTGCACCGATAGTCATCAAATAATTTTCTCTGAAACTTTTTCCAAGATAATTTCTTCGTAAGCTAGTCTTCCCTACAGCCCCATCTCCAATGAGTACTATCTTGAAAATCTTTGGTCCTTCGCTCATACCAGATTCTTATAATGTTCAGATTAAATACATTTAAGTTTTATCGTATTTCTAATAAACGTAAGTTGATTGGGATTTTGGTAAAACCTTAACTTTTAAGGATTAACTAATCATAAACCATTAGGTGATGAATTGCTAAAAGAAGGCGTCAGAGCTCCATTATTTTGCCTACCAAACGAGCTTGATGAAAATATATGCTTAGAGAATTTTGAAGGCAAATGGGTGATAGTTTATTTTTATCCCAAAGACATGACTCCTGGATGTACAACTGAAGCTTGTGATTTTTCCGATAATTTTCAAGAATTTAAGGACATGAATGCGGAGATAATTGGTATTAGTCCTGATGCGCCCAAAAGTCATACAAAGTTCATAGAAAAATATAGTTTACAACATATTTTATTGAGTGATCCAGAACATGGTGTGCTTGAAAAATATGGTGTATGGCAAATGAAGAAGATGTATGGCAAAGAATACATGGGTGTAGTTAGGTCTACATTCTTAATCAATCCTGAAGGCAAAATAGCTAAAGTATGGGAAAAAGTTAAAGTAAAAGATCATGTTGAAGATGTTAAAGGTTCTCTCAATGATCTAATTACTTAATTTGAGTTGATAATATGTTAGAAATAGGTGATAAAGCTCCTCTCTTCTGTTTGCAGAATTCAGAAAATGAGGAAATTTGTTTAAACGATTATAAGGGAAAGTGGGTAGTACTTTATTTCTATCCTAAGGACCAAACTCCTGGTTGTACAAAAGAAGCTTGTGATTTCACTGCAAATCTAAATCTTTTCCAAGATTTGAATGCTGTTATTTTAGGCGTTAGTGCGGATTCTGCTGAAAGCCATACTAAATTTATTCAAAAACAAAATATCTCTTTTCCACTCCTCAGTGATGAGAATTTTAACGTTATCAAAGCTTATGGTGCAAAAGATTCTGGTTCGATTTTGAGCAAA
>JAGLTP010000498.1 GCA_023135215.1 Candidatus Heimdallarchaeota archaeon | reverse complement strand
GGAAGGAAGTTTTGTAGTAAACTTTTTCCATAAATCAAGTTGACCTATCAAGAAATCGTGTTCATCTGAAATCTTTCTAGCCATGGGCTCCAACTCTTTTTCTTCTGCCATTACTTGTGCTTTTGTGTACAGATGTTGTGCTCCTTCAGCATTAAACTCAAGCAGAGATATCTGGGATTGTAACCAATATGTTTGTACAAGTAAAGGATAAGTAAGCTCTCTAATCCCTATTTCTTGTAATTGTTTTATATGAAATTTCAGCTCTTCAAGTAATTTATAGTCTTCTGATTTCTTCAATTCAATGAGTAAAAGATCGCACAAGTTTAAAATTGCAATTTCAACAATCCGATATTCTACATCTTTGTCATCAATAATATATTTTAGTAATTCTTTAGCTTGCAATCTATCTTGAACACTCTTATTCCTTTTTAGAACTAAAGCGGTTGATAGTTTATTAGTAATTTCTAGTGATTTATTTTCTAACTCCTTATCAATTTCCTGTAACGATTGCAGATAAGATGTAGCTTTCTCTAAATCCTCCAAATCAAGGTAACAAGAAATGAGGTTGGAATAATCTAAAGCTAACCAGAATTTGTTTTTTTGATTATCGGATATTTTTCTTAATTCATAGAACTGGTGTAAAGCCTTATCATATTCACCCTTCATTTGAAAAATCTTTCCAAGATTAACTAAAGATTCTCTTATTCCATCTGGTCTTTTAAGAAAACTAAAATTTTCAAGAGAGTTAGTATAATTTTTCAAAGCTTTATCCAAATCGCCTTTTTTTAGATTAATTTGCCCTATTTGTGATTGAGCTATCGCTAATCCTTCAATATCTCCTCTTTCATCAAAATATTCTATTAACTCATTAATGAATTCTAAAGCTCTGTTTAACTCTCCCTTGTATATATAAGCTGAAATTAAACCAGTTTGAATTGCATGTATTGTCCTGTTTGATTCTGCTTCTTTTGCGTTCGACAAAGCTTCATACAAAAGAGCCATTCCTTTTTCATACTCCATGTCGAAATAAATTACTTTGACTGCATAATTATGAAGGCTTAGAGCAACACCTATTCTAGCACCAATTTCACGAAATAAATCACTTGCAATCTTAATATGTTTTGATGATAAATTCATATCACCTTTATGATAGTATGCAGCATCTAGAGAAAAATGTATGCTAGCTACAAGACTTTTTGCTCCTAATTCTTCACTGATGATAAGAGCTTCTTCAAGAAGATCAATTGCAGGAGAATAATTGCCGGTAAAAGCATGCATAAATCCTTTTCTAAATAGAATACTTGCATTACCAATCTTATTCTCATCTCTTATCCAGATTTCATGAGCTTCTTCATAATATTCAAGGGCTTCTTCATTCCTTCCTTCGATGTTCAAAAACCAGCCTTTGAGTTCCAAGGACATAGCTGTTCCATAGTCATAATTTCGTTCGTGACTAAGGGTAATGCATTCATCAAACGAGTCTAATATCTGATCGAAGCTTTCTGGTAGATAGAATTCAAAATACCTCTTAGAGATAGTTATTATCCGTGCTCTTTGAATTAGTAAGTCGATTTTTCTTTGAAACATTTCATGTGAATCTATAATTGTGGATTTTTGTAGAATTTGTTCAGCTACTTCAAGAATATCTAATCCTTCTTTAGCTTTGCCTAAAATTTCCAAACTTTCAGCTTTACAAATATAATAATCTAGTTGTTGAACATCATTACCACTTTCAAAAATCTCATTGTTTATTTCTTCTAGTAAGTTAAGAGACTGAATGTGATGATCAAGCTTGGTTAAAACCCGACATTTGAGTAATTGATAGTCTAATTTTGTTTCTCTAGAAATTTCTTTAGAAGATAGCACAGATTGAATTTTCTCCAATAAATGTATACTATAACCTTTTCTAATTAACTGGTCTATTTGTTCTGGTGTTTCAGAAACAAGATCTGTCATTGTTTTAACTCCGTATACTATTAGGAAAAATTCTATCAATAGATCTAGCAATAAAATTACGTTCCTCATAGTTGAGGCTTAATCCAGATTGACTGAAATTAACTAATCTTTTCCATATTTTACTAGATCCATTCAAAACTCTTGAAAATTTCTCTAGTTTATGAATTGCTGAATATGATTTTCCAACGAAATAATAGCAGAAAAATAACGTATCTATCTTTCTAAGTATATAGGAATAATCATACAATCGTCCTCTTCTTGATGTTTTATAATCAGTTTCTTCTTCTATCTGTGTTTTCATCTCAGGTAAAATTCTTTCAATTATGTCATCTTCCAAGGTATCAAATAATCTCTCTGAGAACAATAATTCCCCAGATTCTGTAAAGATAGAGATTAAGACAGGTTGCTCATCTTCCTCTACAACATCTGAAGAAAGAACTATACCCTTTTTTAACATCTGACTTAATACATCTTCTATTCTTGTGAGTTCCAGTATCTCTAAAATGGAAGGAAGTTTTGTGGTAAACTTTTTCCATAAATCAAGTTGGCCAATTAAGAAATCGTGTTCATCTGATATCTTTCGAGCCATGGGCTCCAATCCTTTATCTTCAGCCATTGCTTGTGCTTTTG
>JAGLTP010000497.1 GCA_023135215.1 Candidatus Heimdallarchaeota archaeon | reverse complement strand
GGATACTTTTGATAATGCTAACAATCCGTACTGAATCGAAGAAAATTGTCCTTTATCAGGATGTGGATTAACAGTGATGATAATATCTTTGAGTTCAGGTATTTTATCTTGATAAACCTTGAAATCTTTTCCGAGAACTACTATTATCTCCCAGAATCCAATTTTCTCTATCTGTTCAATTTGAAATGATAGGAATGGTTTTCCTTTATAATCAAGGAGACCTTTAAGCTCTCCCATTCTCTGAGATTCCCCTGCAGCTAATATGATAACTGGCAGTGATTTGATATTGAAGCTCATAATATCTTACCATCACTCTCTTTTCAGTAGGTTAGGATTATTTCTTAAATTTCGATAATTCTTCAGCAGCTTTCACAAGTTTTTTTGCAGCAGCTTCTAATGCTTCTTGACCTTTCTCTTTAGAAATTCCATCTAGAGATCCAGCAATTCCAGTAGATGTAAATTGATCTGTTCTCGAAGATAGAAATAGACCACCAATTTCTCTTCCCCATTTTTCAGCAGAGGTTAAACCTTCGAATCTTTCTGGAATAACTAAATCTGGGCATGCAGCCCATATTGTAGATGTTTCTACAGCATCAGCATGTACAGCATCAGGAACTCCAAAAATCGAATTAATCAATTCAGAGTCATTCCACCATTCAAATAACAGACAGAGCATATCATGTATATCATTGTATTCAGAAATAGCTAGCATTATTGAAGCAGTATTTCCTCCATGTCCATTGACTACGATGAGTTTATCAAACCCATGATAATGAACTGAATGAATTACTTCCTTTACCATTGTCTCAAAAGTAGTTGGTTTTAACCAAAGTGTTCCCGCGAAATTTCTATGATGCGATGCTACTCCAACTGGAAATGTAGGTAAACAAAATGCAATTTCAGAACTTTGTGCTGCTTCTCTAGCAACATGTTGAGCGATGAGAAAGTCAGTTCCCAGAGGATTCTGAGGTCCATGTTGTTCAGTGCTTCCAACGGGGAGTAAAAACACTGTACTTTCTTGATCTAAAGCTTTGATATCTGTCCATGACATTTCATGAAGGAGAAATTTTTTAGAATTCATGTTGAAAAGAAGATAATTGATTATAAAACATTTACTGGAAGAATAAAAAAAAGGAGATAGAGATTATCTCTGTCTTTTATTCAGTATTATAACAGATACAGAAAACATGCTAAGTATTAGTAGAGAGAGACTTACTATTCTGAATTCAGGTACAACAGGTTCATCACCAACATTAAAACTCCAAGTATCAGAAAACTCCCCGAATGTTGAAAATTCGATGAAATAGCCCACTCTCCAGTAATATTTCCCTTCACTTAAAGGTGTCAAGACTGTGTAGTTAGATTCCGTCATAAATAGAGTCTCGTTTACTAAAAACGTATTGAAAGTAGCTGATGTGCTTAGTTGAATCCAATATCCTGGAGCTCCAGGAATATCCCCCCAATCCAAATTTGGAGAAATGTCTGGAATATAAGAACCATCTACTGGATATACTGGTATGAGTACTTCATCTGCAGTATGATGATCCATTGAGAGAGATGTTATTGAAGGAGTTAAATCATCATCGACTGTTGTTAATTCTGCCATCCACTTTAGATATCTTCCAGTATTTGTAAAGTAATGGACCATACCTGGTGTGCATGCTTCCCAATTTGAACCACCATCTGACGAAACGAAATAATCAATATTTGTTCCTAAAGGTTGTGAATCTGAGACAGTTAGTGTAACTCTTTCTAGATATTCTCCTACAAATGGGATATACACAAAGTTAGATCGAGCTACAGCATAATTATCATAATGATTGGCATAGTAATCTCCAGTTTCAGCTATCTGAAATGATTGAAGTCCAAGTGTGGTAGCTGCACAATAAGCATAATCACCATCCACAAATACATCATATCCTGTGTTAGATAACGAGTAAAATCCTGCAGGTATTGGATTAGTTGGGTCACTGATGTCGTATATTTTCATTATATATCCACTTGGACTTATCACTCCAGAAACATAAACAAAATTATTCTCAACACAAACACCATAGTATCTTGTATTATCATCCAGCCATGCTACTCTAGTCATATTTGTAGGATCTGAAATATCAACTATTTGAAGTCCTCCTAAATCACAGGCTACATATGCGTAGTTTCCCTTTATTTCCACTTTTTTAGCATAACCAGCTAAATCAACTGTATCAAGGTGAGATGGGGTTGTAGGGGAGGTTATGCTAAATGACTCTAGTCCTTGGTGTGATACTGCTACATAAATATAGTCTCCTGAAATCGCAACTCCATAAGCATCACTAGCTGTAGGAATATAACCTGATACATCACTTGGGGCAGTTGGATCTGTTACATCCACAACTCGAATTCCACCAGAATAAACAGGGATGTACGCATATTGATTTTTCAACTTAATATCGGATGAAACGCTTGGTAAATCCAATTCACCCTTTTTGGTAGGATTGGATAAATCAGTTACATTAACTATAAACAAACCATCGTTTCCATTTGCTAAGTAAGCTAGTTGATTCTGAACAACACATCCATATAGCCAGTCTATTTCAACGCTATCATTATAATAACCTATTAGGTTCAATGAACTCGGATTTGTTATATCAATAATGAATAAGCCATTAGATGTACCAACATACGCACGACCTCCTTCAATAAAAAGATGGTTTGAAACACCAATGTCTATTGAATCTAAATATTGAGGATTTTGTCTAGGAAGCTCTACTTCACCACTTCCCCAACCTATTGCATTTGTATTTGAAGTATCTAAATATGAGGTTGTTGTGAAATCTTCCACGTAAGTTCCACTACTTGCAGCTTTAATCTGCATAGGATAATTAAAAGAAACTGCAATTATAAGACTAAAAATAAGGAAAAAAATAAATCTATTGTATTTTGCTTTCATAAGAATCTTTCCATAATTTATCTAAACATTATTAGTTTTTGTAGCATTAAAGAATTTCGGAGAAGAATCGTGCAAGTGAATAGAAAAGCTTAAAATAAAACTAAAACGAAACAGAATAGAAAACGACCGGGTAGTCAAGCTTGGTATGATACATGCTTGGGGACATGATAAGATGCGTTCTTTCAAGCTTG
>JAGLTP010000496.1 GCA_023135215.1 Candidatus Heimdallarchaeota archaeon | reverse complement strand
CTCTGCTATTCTATGCTAAAAGACAAGATAGAGAAGGAAAAATGATTGAGGATATTTCGAAAAAAGAGATGACTTTCAGTGGTCTGTTACAAGGCTTTTCCATAATCCCCGGTATTAGTAGATCAGGTATAACCATGAGTGGATTATTATTCATGTCAGTAGAAAAAGAAGATAGCATTAAGGGTAGCTTTATCATGAGTATTCCTGCTGTTTTGGGAGGTTTCTTTCTAAATCTAATTGTCATTTTGATAGAAGGAGGTAATGTTTTTCCTCTTCTGTGGTGGCAATTATTAATCGCTATAATTATTACAGCAATTATAGGTTATTTAACAATGGAACTCTTTCTGCTCATAGCTCGGAGATATAATTTTGCTATTGTATGTTTGTTCCTTGGAATAATCACAATTCTGTTCTTCTTCTTGAGATGGATAGGTTAGAATTAGAAAGCGTAGCTTTTACTATCTTAATGTTTAAATAGAATAATAAGAAGTGTGAATCGCTCTAGTTATCTAGACTAAATTACAGTTAGCGAAACATTAAATTACTATGTTAAGATACTAAATTTTGATTAGATATCTAAGAAAAAAACTCACTCTTGCGGATAATTAAGGTGAATGAATGTCTTTCTACGAATTTCGAAAACGAATAATGGAAGAGAAGAAAAGAAGAGAACAACAGGGACACCAGACGAAGGTAGAAACTAGCCAAGAGACTGTTGTTGGGAGGAATAAATTTAGTGTTGCTCTGCTAGGGTTAGAAAGAGCAGGAAAGACATCTTTAGTCAAGAAACTACTAAAACAAGATGACATTGTTGTACGACCTACCTATGGTGTCAACCTAGAAAATTATCAATATCGAGATCTTAACTTCACCTGTTTTGATTTGGGTGGTCACCAGCCTTTTAGATTAAGTTTATGGAAAAAATTCATAGAAAGAGCTGATGCAGTTATATATTTGGTTGATTCAGCTGATCATGCACGATTTGATGAATCAAAACAAACATTCTGGCACTATATAAATTTCGCAAAACAAAGTGCCCCTGTTTTGTTTCTGGCAAATAAGGGAGATTTACCTAATTCAAAAGAATTAACGGAAATTAATGAATCATTTGAATTGGATAAATTCCTCAGAAATTTAAGACCATTCAACATAAAGAAAGTGTCTGCTTTAACTGGACAAGGAGTTTATAGTGCATGGGATTGGATTGTAGATGTGCTTTGTGGTGCTCAACAATGGAAAGTTAAGATTGGTGCAGCAGTTTTGAGTGATATTGATGGAAACATTATTTCCGAAGCTTTATTCGGTAGACCAAGTGAACAAGCTCTAGTTGCTAACGATTTTAAGAAACTTAAAGAATTAACTAAGCTTTTTGCAATAGAGTCAAAAGAAAGTATTCAATCAGTTAAACTAGAAAGCCTCTACAAAAAACATGTTAGCCATGTTAAACGTGGAGCTTACTGTCTCTCTGTAATGATAGATCCTATTGATCCAGTAACTAGAGCACAACAGATTCAATTGAGAATTCTTGAAAATTTCAGTCGTAATCCTACAGAAGCTCAAAAGAATCTAAGTGAAGTACTGGAAAGCAAGTTTCCGCTTGAGGTTGAAGGAGGACGTAGATAATGAGTAGTTACCTTTCTTTCGTCAGAGATAAGATGCTGATGAATAAAGAAGGAAAGGTACCTCAAATAGTTATATTGGGATTAGAAAAATCAGGCAAGTCAAGTGTAATAAATCGTTTGATCTATGGTACTGTTTCAGATGCGCACCCAACACAATTAACTTGTTTTATCAATGTAGCTTATGGTAAATCTATTCTTACAATAATTGAAGCAGATGAAGAAACAGCAAGAGAAAGCCCTTATTTCCAGGATATCTTAGGTGAAATAGATGGTGTGGTTTTTGTAATTGATACTCAAACAATTAGACATGTAGACGTTGCTTTTGAGTACATTTTCAGTTTACTAGATAAAATACCACAGAAAACTTCTATTCTTTTCTTGGCAAACAAAACAGATATAGCTGACTCTGTTCCTTTTCCTGATTTGTTACAAGATCCAGCTTTTCAGGTAATAATGGAAGATATCAATCGTTCTGTTTCAATTTATCCTGTTAGTGTAAAAACAGGAGAAAATTTTTACACAGCTTTTGATTGGATAATTTCCAGAATGACTGGGAGAACACCTCTAAGGGAAGAAGTCAATCCAAAGAGGGTGATAATTCTACAAGAAGGAGGAGTACCAGCATTTGATTATACATTTGATCAATCAGTAGAAGAACATGATAGCACTCTACTTGGAGGATTGATTAGTGCGCTCAATATAATGGCTTCAACCATCTTTGAAAGTGATTCAGTAATGGATGTAGTGAAACTTGGTGCAGTAAAGATGGTTATCCGTAAGATGGGAGGATGGAGTATAGTTTTGTTTGTTGATCGAGATGATAGTGAATCCAAAGCACAATCTCTTGCAGAAGAGATTCTAAACGCTTTTGTAGAGGAAAAAGAACGAGATCCTGCAAAGGAAATGCCTCGACAAGTCAAATACGAAATTCTTAGCAAGATTCCTGAAATAGCGATTTTGCTAGATCAACAACCAGGCAGAGAAGATTAAT
>JAGLTP010000495.1 GCA_023135215.1 Candidatus Heimdallarchaeota archaeon | reverse complement strand
CTCACCATCAATAATAGAGATTATTACCCATAGAGGGATTCCTTGATAGGTATTATTTCTAAGATCTTCTTGTAAAACAAAAAATATGCTGTGATTTTCATCACCTGAAAACATTGCAGCTTCAAATGAAGAACGATCAATGCTATCATTTGATATACCATACAGATAAACAGACCACATGTTAGTAGCTGATTTAATTTTCATCGTTGCTACTTTTTTTGCCCAGAGATTTCCATCAGTTAAATATCCTTCAGCTGAAATGAAAGCTAATCTCAACGGTCCATCTTCACTTGATATCTTTGAACCATCTATTTCGTAAGCGAGTATTATTTGAAATTCATTTACTCCTAAATTATCACCAGTTTCATTATCATAAGCAATAACATTTCCACTTATCATTTGTGAAGTGTAAGTAACTTTCCACCCATCACTAGCAATTACTTCGAGTTCTTCATTTGAGGAAATTCCTCCTACTTCTTCTAATAGTATATCCAGGGATACCCCTTTATACAGAAAAGGTCCTACTATTGTTCCAGTAGCCTTCTTGTATCCCCCATATCCCTCTATAGGTTCTAGTTCCATTAAGTCAGCCATAGTATAATTTTTCGCAATTGTTGCACTCTGAATTGTGAATATTATATCATTATCTGTTGTTTGTTTTTCATAGAAGACACCAAAATATACACCAAGAGTTGTTCCTACAAGAAGTACAACAAAAATAGACCCGATTGCTACTGCTCTTTGTCTATTTATCATTGTTTGGACATTCCAATGTTAATAATTTAAGGATTTTTAAAGAACAATAAAAACTCATCTTAAATTATTCAATCCAAAATACATAAGAAGAGGATTCTCTTATTAGGTTCAACCAATGGTTTCTAAGTATCTCAGAATTACTATTATTACTATTTTAGTGATTGGGATAGTAGTACCTATATTCTTTTTCAGTTTCTACAATAGAACGAATGATTCCGTTATAGAGATTTGGTACACCTATGAGGGGATTGATGTAATAGAAGATAGAATCTTAGAATTTGAAAATCTTCATCCAGGAGTAGACATAGTCCTACAAGAGCAACCTTCCTCTAGTTGGTTAGACAAATTTATCAGTGTGGCTCAAACTGGAGAGTCTCCGGATATTTTTCTTGCTAAAGGTTCTTGGTTTGGTGAATTAGCAAGATTAGAATATTTACAACCATTGACACCTTTTCTTACTCCACAAAAAGAAGCTGAATTCCTTCCATCAGCTATTGAAGGATTGAGTTATGAGAACGAACTCTGGGGTTTACCTCTCTGGTTTGATTCTATTTTACTGTATTATAACAAAAATCTATTTGACCAAGCTGGACTATCTTATCCAAATTCCAGCTGGACAGATATTGATCTTATAAACGCAGCAGTCAAATTAACAGACAGTTCTGAGAACAGAATCTATGGGTTAGTATGGGCGACTATTTCTCCTTATATGTGGCCTTCATTTCAGTATGGTTTTGATCATGGACCCCTTTACCAAAATGGTCAGATTGTTGTAAATGATACTGCTTCTGTTAATGCTATGGAGTTCATTTATAACTTGAAATATTATCACAGATGTGTTTTCTATGATGATAGTAGTAGTTCTGCTACTCAAGCCTTTATAGCAGATAAAGGAGCTATGCTAATTTATGGAGGGTGGTATACTCCAACTCTAGACGCATTAGAAATTAATTATGGAATGCAAATACTCCCTCTTATCTCTTCTACTAACCAAAGAATAACTCCTATAGTAGAAGTTAAGGGCTGGGGAATTTCAAAAGACGCTAAAAACTCTAGCTTATGTTATGACATAATATCATTTCTTACAACAAAAGAAACTCAAGAAGAGTTAATACAATACGAGCAAAAAGTTCCAACGCTTTTGGAACTAATAAATTCCCCAACAGTTTCAGATAATCCAGTTATAAATTCTCAAATTGAACAAATAGAATATAGTCAATATCATCCTTTAGACCCAATTTACAATATATACTCTGATTATATGAGAGCAGCTTTACAGTTTATTTTAGTTGATCATAAAGACATTCAAACAACCTTGAATGGAGCGCAAGCTGGAATAAATGCGAATACTGGAAGTTGATTCTATGAGAAAAATGAATCGAAAAACAGTTTTCTATTGCTTAATACTACTAATCATTTTTCTCTCATTGAATTTCTTTCAAGGTAATAATTTTGACACAACACTTGTATCTGCTCAACAAGAGAAAGCTGAAGTTGTCGAGATACAAGATCGATCTATTATTCTGAATTGGACTATCCCCTCAATTCATAATTTTAATAGTTTTAGAATATCTTTGTTGAGTAATCAGTCTGAAGAAGAAAGCACCTGGACCATGATATTATTCAATAGTTCTATTGAGGTTTCTATAAGTAGTTTTTCACTAACCAACTTTAGCTCAGATGGATTAGTAAATTCAGCACAAAAAATACATACATCCAATTTTACCTCATATGTTATTGAAACTACAGCGGAGTCTGTTCAAACTAAAATTACAGGATTACAACCTTCAACTAATTACACCTTCTTTCTATATCTTTCCAACTCATCTCTGGTTGTGGAAGAAGAAAACCAGGTAATTTATTTATTGACGGAGGAATTATACTGGAACTCGACAATAATCAAAACACAATTAAGTAGTGAAGATGCGATCGAATACTCAAGAAGAGCAACAATAT
>JAGLTP010000494.1 GCA_023135215.1 Candidatus Heimdallarchaeota archaeon | reverse complement strand
CATCAGATGACATTATAAGAATCAATAAACATATTTCCAATGATAAATGGATAAGAAAAATAGAGAAATCAGATAAGATTGTTCATATTGTGGAAAAGAAATACGAATCAAGTGATTGTTATTTTTTAACAGAAAGAAATCTCTGTAGTATATATGATAATAGACCGCTTGATTGTAAACTCTTTCCTATTTTTCTAAAAATCAAAGAGATTAAGGAAGATTCTTATAAAATCAAATGGTTGGTTTGGTATTGTCCATTAACTCAAGAAATCGGCTTGGAGACGTTATTGAAAGAAGCTAGAAAAATAATTGAAATTTATTTAGAGAAAGACCCCAAGATTGTTTTTGAATATCAAACTGCCATGTATGAGTCAGGTGGATATAAGAAGAAACATTTTATGAGGGAAGAGATTATAACAATAAATAAGCGTAAATGATTGATATGAATTCCGTCTCGATAGTTATTCCAACTTATAACAGCAGTTCAACAATAGAAGATTGTTTAGAATCATTGATGAAACAGACAAAATCTCCTGAAGAGATAATTATTGTTGATGGTCACTCTAGAGATTCAACAATCGATATAGCAAAGAAATATGAGTGCAAAATACTCTATGAGGAGGGAGGATCTAGAGCTGCAGCCTGCAATGTTGGTGTTCCGGAAGCTAATGGGGATTATGTTGTTTTCATTGATGCTGACGCAATAGCTAAGGAAGATTGGCTCGAGAATTTGATAACAGCTTTTGACGAAGATCATGGTCGAGAAGTAGTATGCACTACAGGACCCAACATAGAGTATCCAAATGAATCGGATTTCGGAAAAGCAGTAAGTGCGGTGTATAACACATTTATTGGAGGTAATTGGACAGAGCACATAAAGAGCATATTTAACAAAGAAAATAGATATGTTCAAAGCGCCGCGGGTTGTAATGCAGCTTATAAACGGGTATATCTTGAAAAAGTAATGCCGTTTAATGAAAAATTAATCACAGCTGAAGACACAGAAATCAATTACAAGCTGATTCAAAAAGGGTATTCAATCTATTTTGAACCAAATGCAATAGTGTATCATCAGCGTCCTCAAACACACAAAGCTTATAGAAATAAAGCGAAGAAATATGCTAGAGGTAAGATACAGTTTTTTAGAGCCCACAAAGCAGGGTTAGATTTTGGACATGTACTACCTCCGTTATATTTTATTACAGGAATTTTCTTTATTTTAGCTTTATTAGCAAACTACTGGGTTGGATTGGGTATAGCAGGATATTTTGGGTTCTATCTACTCATAATTTTACTTGTATCCTTGATTCAATCTATACGCTACAAAAAATGGAAATTCCTTTATCTACTACCAATTATGTTTTTTGAGGGGCATATTTGGTGGAGTTTAGGGATAATCCAAGAAATATTCTTACCTAAAGTACAGAAGGGAAATAAATGACATTAAATATTGCAATGTTGTTTGAGTTAGGACCTGATGACTCCGGAAGTATTGGTGGAGGAGTAGAGCTTCACGCATATAGTATATCAAAAGAACTAGTCAAACTGGGACATAAAGTAACTTATTTCACCGGAGCAATACCAAATTGTAAGGATAAAATATCAATTGAAGGGGTTAATTACAAAAGACTTGACTTCTTATCATTAATAAAACGATCATATAATCCGCAAC
>JAGLTP010000493.1 GCA_023135215.1 Candidatus Heimdallarchaeota archaeon | reverse complement strand
TTAACAATAAATTCAATAAGTTCTTTCATTTTCAACTCCTATTTTAGTCGTTTCACTTATATATTCCTTTCCATTTTTTACGGTTTTTTCTTCTATTGTTTCAATTTTTCCTTCTTTCATTATTCTCTTATCTTCAGCTCTGTATTTCTCTGCAAGTTCACTTGTAAAGAAATTAAAATCAGTTTTTCCTTTTATATCAGACGGTTGAATATTTAAATCATTAGCTAAATTCTCATTACATGAAATATATTTCAGATTGACATCCTTGTGGAAAATTTTCTGAGGTAGACTTTCGAGTAATATCCTATATTTCTTTTCATTTTCGATTAAAGCAGATACATTTTTCTTACTTTCTGTTAAATCTGTAAGGATGTTAAAGACTACTTGCTCTCCCTCTAAATCAAATGTGATACCGTTTAGTTGAATGGGGAAAAATGTTCCATCCTTTTTTTGAACTTCTGTTTCTACTTGAATAAATCCTTTTTTACCAACTTTTCTCATCAATTGACTTAATTCTTTAGAATCTTCCATTAATCGGAGATCCAAAATATTCTCAGAAATCACTTCATCTCTATTATAACCAAATAATTCGAGAAATTTGGGATTTGCCTCTAGAATAGTTCCATCTAGCTTTCTTAGAACATAGCCATCATTAGAATGATTAAAGATTTTTCTGAATTTTCTTTCACTTTCTTCAAGAGCTTTCTGTGCTTCTTTTCGTTCTGTTATATCTCTAAGAATACTAACTGAAGCAGGTTTCCCTTTATACTCAATTACTGAAGCAGTTATTTCAATAGGAATTTCAATACCTTTTGATGTGACTAGACTGATTTCATATTTATTTGGTATTGTCTTATCACCTGCTATTCTTCTTTGAGTATAGTCTAATACAGCATCCCTATCAGCATCTGAAACTACATCTGCTGCTTCCAAATCAAATAAATCCTCAGGTGAATAGTCCAACATTTCAGCAAATTGCTTATTAACAAAAACAAGTTTTCCTTCTTGAGTTATTGCTATTCCGTCATTACTTGATTCAACAACAGAAGAATATTTAGCTTCACTATCTTTCAAAGCTCGTTGTGCTTCTATTTTTTCTGTTATCTCCTCTCCTGAACATAAAACACCACTTAAATCTCCTTTTTCATCATTGAAAAAAGTGCCATGCCAAGAAATTAACCTCTCTTCTCCTTCTTTTGTTAATATAGGATAGCTCCTTGCTAGTTCGGTCTTTTTGTTTTCAGTAATCCGTTTAACAAAATTAGATTTAATATCCTTAGCAACTTCTTTAGGGAGAAAATTATCGAACCAGTTCTTCCCAATAATTTCATCCTCTGAATAACCAAGAATCTCGCATCCTTTTTTATTAATGAGTGAGACATTTTGATTCACATCAACTGCAATATAAATAAAATCTGCTATATCAAGCAGTAATTGAGTACTTACTGTTCCAGTGCACAACATTATCCCCTTCTTCATACTTTTTATGCAATAAAGTTTGACTTCATACGTTATTGCAAGAGTATTAAATATACCATTCTTTTTTTAGTAAAAAAGTCTTTTCCCTATTTTTCCCTATTTTTTCACTTTTCTTTCAATATAGAATTAATATAATTTGCAGTGAATTAATTGGGATAAGTATGAGTATTAAAAAGAAAATTCATCCATTGATTGCAATCACTGGATTAGAGAAAGCTGGGAAAACAACTTTCATTCACCGATTAAAAACAGGAGAATTCAAAGATGATTTCCAACCAACCGTTGGCTATGATCTTTCTATTATCAAAGAAGATGATTATCGTTTTGATGTTGTAGATTTAGGAGGACAACATGCCTTTAGGTCAACTTTTTGGGAAAATTTCGTTTCTTCCTGTCAAAGCTGTATCTTTGTATTTGACAGAACAGACAAGAAAAGAATGGAATTGGTGAAAGAGTGGTTATGGAAAGTTGAAGAATGGATACCTAAAGACTCTAATTTCGCTTTCTTTGCAAATAAATCTGACTTAGAAGATTCACTTAGTCTGGAAGAAATAGTTGAAAGGCTTGATTTAACAAAATTCAGTGAATCTCCTCAGAAAAGTTTTCGAATCTTTGAAACATCAAGTGTCTCTGGTAAAAATATCAAAGAATGCTGGACATGGTTATCTCAATCTATCAGAAGAAGAATGGAAGCCAAACCCTCTGTGAGAGTCTATTCCTTCGAAATTCTAGATGACAGACTTGAACCAATAATAGACGAAATACTCCTCGAAAATGAAAGGAAAGCTGAAGTTCAAGACATAAAAAAAGTATTCCGTGCTCATTCCTTAAAAATGATTGATTCTTTACCATCTATTAAAATTGACAATTATGTAGTTCATATTCTTAAAAAGGGTGATTATTATGCAATTCTTTATGTTGACAAGGATGATGAACAAAGCTTAGTTAGAGAAACTGGTTTGACATTATTTTACGAAATTCTATCTCTAATGAAACGAGAACTGAAAATAGATCAGGAAGTAATACAGGATATAGTTAATTCAATTAAGTGGGAATTCTAGATAGAACATAACTGAAAATGTGGTTGGCTAGATGAACTCAGCTCAAATTACTAAAACCAGTGAAAGAAATACTCAGAACTACGAAAGAATAAATAGGTCAATATTTAGTTTTTTTCAAACACTAACAGAAGTTTTATCTGTTTCTGATGTAGTTGAAAAAGTTTTCAGTTTATTGCTAGATTTGTATAATTTCGATAATTTTTCTTTCTACATAGTTGATGAAGTTGAAGATAGAATTACTGTTTATAATAGAAATTCTGAAAATCTTGAATCTTACGCCATTTTGGATGAAAAACTTGTTTCCAGAATTTGTTCAATCACTAAACCCAATTTAAGAAAAAGATCTATTTCATTAAGAAAGAACATGCCAACTATCTTCTGTCCATTTGTTTTAAGTAATTCATTGGAATTCATGATAGAAATTCCGCTTATTAACTCTATTCCAGACACTCAAAAAATTATATGCGAGATATATGAGATTCTACCAATAATCTATATCAGTTTAACAAATGTAAATCATCAAAAACGAATAGAATTTGAATCAAAGGAAACAACAAAAATACTTAATACTATTTCCTCAGGAATTGCCTCAATCGATTCTTCAGGATTGTTTCTGTTCGCCAATCAAATGTTCGAAATGATGATAGGTTATAGCTTTCAAGAACTAAAAGCATCTTCGACTTTAATCAACCACATCTTCCCCGATTTCCCTTTTATTATTCTTGAAGGAAACAATGTTGATGGAATAATCTATACAATTCGACGGAAGGATGGGATTGAATTTCCATGTCATGTAACCATAACTCAAGTAACTCATGGAGATAAAATAACTTTCATACTTACCTTAAAAGATGCTAGCTACTACCTAAAACAACAAGAAGAAATTAAAAACCTAAGAAAATCAATGGCTAATGAAGACAATATTGGTGTAGTTCTTTTCCGATTCGCTTCATTTGGAGGAGAATTGATTAGAGAAGATTTACGAAGTATTAGTATTGCTCCTGAATATTTTTCTACCATGTGTTATACAGGTATTGCACAAGGAAACACCCAACCAGTTGGTGTTTTTGGTCCAGTTCCAGCACCGAAACTCAAGAATTATAGAGCAATAATTTATGCCTTCTTTGGGAAAGATGATATTCCACTCGATCATCGAATGAAAGGAAGACAATATTACCTCATTGCTGTCATTCTACCAGACAGGAAGGTAGAGTTTCTTTTACCCAATAAGAAAATAGAAGAGAGTTTTGAGAAACTGATAAGCGACTTTGAGTTTCCAAATAGGATGAATAGAGAGGAATTATCACAATTTAGAGATATTGTGTTTATCGAATAAGGATTTAATATGTGAAAAATATTAAAAAACAAAATAAGTTGAATAATATGGCAAGTGTAGATTTGAAGAAAAAGGGAGTACCAGTAACTTTGCTTGGGTTAGATGAAGCTGGGAAAACAAGTTTAGCGTTAAGATTGGCAAAAGGAAAATGGGTTGATAATACTTCTCCAACAATCGGAATAAATTTTGAAACATATAGAACAGGAGATATTTTACTGAAACTATTCGATGTGGGTGGTCATAAAGTTTTAAGACGACAATTTTGGTTAAACTATGCAGCAAACAGTTATGGTATTCTCTTTATTTTTGATGCTTCCAATAGAAAAAGAACTGAGGAAGGTAAAGAATGGTTTTGGTATCTTATTAATAACTTGGAAATCGATCGTAAAATTGCTTTTGCTTTCCTTGCAAACAAGGCTGATTTGGATTCTATGGAACTTGATGAGATTGTCCAAGTACTGGATTTACATAAACTAAGTAATTTTCCAAATATAAGCTTTCAAATCTTTGAAATAAGCGTTAAAACAGCAATGAATGTTTCAAATGCAATGGAATGGTTTACTAGAAAAATCCAAGAATATACCAAAGAACAAACAATCACTCCTAAAGGATTGATAATATCTTCAACTTTAGGTAACATTAAATTATTCTTAGATTTCTCTGATGTAAATAGCAATCTTATCTCTGTATTAGATTTGTTGGCAGAAGTATATGTAGATGAAAAAAATATCCTAAGAGAGGAGAGAGTTGCCAGCATTGTCTCAAATTATGGAAAAATTGTTTTTCAAGAAAGGGGTGAAATAGTCATTTCTTTAATTACAGAACCAAACGATTCTCAAATCGAAGCACAGAGAATGATTGAACTAATATTTAGCTATCTTGAGAAAAGAGAATATGATTCTAAAGAAGAATTGGTAGATTTTATTATTCAAACATTCAGGATACCAGCTAGTAACTGTAAGGAAATTCAAGAGTATAAGCTATAAAAATGTTTAATCTTTTTCTCTTGACTCTTATCTAATATTATCGTTTTCCCTATTTTTCCCTATTTTTTCACTTCTCTTTCAGAATTATATTAACAATTATTGCCATAGATAAAATTAGACAATTAAACCTTTGAATAAAGGCATTTCAAAAAAGCAGGTGAATTGTATGTCCAAGAAAAAGAAGAAGCATTCAAAAAAATCTAATGATAAAAGAGTTAAGTCTCCTACCGCTTTGCTTTTGGAAAACTCAAAAGACGAATTAAAATCTAAATTGAAAAAAGTTGAGAAGACAGAAAAAGAAGAAACAACAAAAGAGGATCTTGAGACTGCGATAAATGAAGCAATAGGGAAACTCAAACCTTTGTCAGATCAAGTTCAGAATAATCAGCGAGTTCTAAAGGGAGATCTAGAATCAGCAATTCATGATGTAATAGACAATTTGATTCCTGTCTTTTCGGACGATATAAACCATGCTCTAATAAAACAAGATTTGAAATCAGAGATTAAAGATGCAAAAGATAACTTAACAAAAATTCCAGAAGAAACTGCTAAGAAACGTGTTTTGAAGAAAGATCTTGAAACAGCAGTTAAGGATGCTCTTGACAGTTTAAGTCCAGTTTCTGATAGCGATAAGAAGCATTCGGTTTCAAAACAAGACTTAGAACTAGCTATTAAAGATGTTATTTCAAGTTTAAGACCTGTAGCGGATGATCAAATAAAGCATGTTCTATCAAAACAGGATTTACAAACAGAGATTCGTGATACTAAAAGTAATCTAAAAAAACTATCAGATACAGAGAAAAAGCACGCTCTTACTAAACAGGATCTGCAAACAGAGATTCGTGATGCTAAAAATGGGTTATTAAAGATATCAAAAGAAGAAAAACGTCATGCTTTATCAAAACAGGAACTCAAAAAGACAATTCGTGACGCAAAAGCTAGCCTTAAACCTGTTTTAGAGCAAGTACGAAGACCACAAATGTCTATAAAACAAGTTAGAACAGCAATGAAAGATTCACAAGCAACTTTAGAAAAGGTTCCAGATGATGCACGTGATTTAGCATCTGCTACATTAGGTGAAACTATAAAGGAAGAAGGAGATAAAATTAAACGAGATCTACTACCAATCCCCGGTGATGTTGAAATTTTCGAAATAAAGAATCTCCTACACATAAAAGAGTTTCTTGCCGATAAAACTGATTCTGCAAAATTAATGGATTATTGGAAAGAGAAAGAGAAAAAACCTTCATTGAAAATTACCATTAATCCAAGAACCCAATTCAATAAGATTGAATTGCTCGATGAGAAAGATCCAATCTCCATTGATAATCTAATAATGGGGGGAGATATAGTTCAATTTGGTCAAGCTTATCGCTTCTTACTGAAATATGGTTACATGCGTTTGGACAATCCCTACCCGCTAATTCTCACTGATAATCAGTGGTATGTATGGCATTTGAAGGAAGAAATCAATCTAACTTTCATAGATATTGCTTATGCTCGAAATACCTCAGTTAGAGCTGTTAGAAATATTTTCTACACTGCAGATGAAAGAATTCATCAAATTTTAGATTTCGCTGTTTATGGAGGTCACTACCAGCTTGTTGCTGCGCACGCAATGAAGAAAAGAGGGGTGTTGATTCAAAAAATTGGTGATACTGTTATTGAAACAAACTATGATAATTATTCTGCTGAGGAAGCTCTACTTAAAGAAATGTTGGATTCAAATTCTGAAGCTGAAGAAGAGAAAGTTCCAAAAGAATGGAATATCAAATCAGCTTATAAAACCGAATCTTTCCTCGGAGGAAGATATTTGTGGAAAGAATGGTTAGGTGCTCTAAACAACGATAAATTGCTTGCAATGGAAAACTTTGAATTACCAGTTGAAGAACCTTATCTACGAGAAGCTCTAGGTTTTGGAGCTAACCTTACACCAGATATTCCAGCGAATTTCAAGAAGCTAATTAATTTATTCAAGAGCGTTCCTGATGAAATGGTGAAAATAGGCAATGCTGCATATTTCGTAGGAAATATAGATAGTTTGTATTCCTCACAGTTTTGGAATATTCAATCATTCATCGGAGATTCTTCTGTAACTGATTGGAGAAATAAATTCATCAAATTAGCAATTAAATCGTATACTGCAGCTCTAAAGAAATATACATTAAAGAACTCGCCTCTTTTATTTGCTAAAACACAGAATGATTTAGGTAACTTCTATTCAAGTCTAGCAGAGATTGAAAATAGAGTTGAAAATTATAATCTTGCTATCGATTCTTATAAGGAGGCATTAAAGGTGTTTTCAGCTGATTTGTTTGTTTTCGAATATAGTCAGGTAAATCATAATCTAGGCTTAGCTTTTCAGACATTGGCTGAACTAGAAGAAAAAGAAGTAAACAGTAAATTTGCAATATTCTCATACAAAGAAGCAATTAAAGGGCGTGATTTAGCCAGTTATCCTTTTGAACATGGAATAACATTAGTAAATCAAGGTGTTGCTTATCAGACTCTATCTGGAATAGAAGCAAACGAGTTCTATTCAACATTTGCTATAGATTCTTATAACGCTGCCCTAAGGACTGGTTCTTTAGATCAGATGCCTACAGAAAGGGCAATGATATACAGCAATATTGGAGTAGCTTATAGATTGTTAGCAGAAACCCAAGAAAAGCAATACAACTGCAAACAAGCATTACTGGTTCTAAATGAAGCATTGACAATAAGAAACCAAGCACAATTTCCT
>JAGLTP010000492.1 GCA_023135215.1 Candidatus Heimdallarchaeota archaeon | reverse complement strand
ATGGAAAGGAATATACAAGTGAAACGACTAAAATTCCGTTATATGATGAAAAAGGAGAAAGTGTAGGAGTCATTGGTATTTATAATGATATTTCAGATAGAGTAAAGATTGAACAAGATTTACAAGAGAGCGAGGAAAAATATCGCAGTTTTGTACAGAATTTCAATGGAATCGCTTTTAAGGGAACATTAGATTTCCAACCTATTTTCTTCCATGGAGCAGTAGAAGAGATCACAGGTTATACAGAGGAAGAATTCATATCTAAATCTCTCTCTTGGGATAAAATCATTCATCCAGAGGATTTTGAAAAATTAATAGATTCAAGAGAGAAACTAAAAACAACTACTAATTTTTTCACTGATATAGATTATAGAATTATTCGTAAGAATGGAGAAATCAGATGGATTAATGAAATAATTGGGAACTCTTGTGATGAAAACGGAAAACCAATACATGTACAGGGGTGTATACATGATCATACTGAAAGAAAAGTTATAGAAGAGAAAATTAAGGAAAACGAAGAAAAGTTCCGTATTCTTTATAATGAAATGGAACAAGCTTACGCCTTATATGAAGCGATATATGATAAAAAAGGAGACATTGAAGATGGAATATTAGTTGAAGTTAATTCAGAATATGAAAAATTAGTAAATAAGAAGAGAGAGGAAATAATTGGTAAGAAATTAACAGAAATCTATCCTAACTTAAAGAAACAAGAGGTTAATCAAATAGCATTACTAGGAAGAACCGCGATAACAGGAGAGACTGTAATATCAGAATACTATAACAAAGATATTGGTAAATGGCTTTTGGCAAAATCATTTTCTCCAATGAAAAATCACGCTGCAATATTATTTGAGGATATCACAGAAAAACGTAAAATGGAGAGAGAACTAGAGAAAGAAAGAAAAGCAACACAACAATATTTAGACATTGTAAATATCATCCTAACTGTAATTGACGCAAATGAAAATGTCATATTAGTCAACAAAAAAGGATGCGAACTTTTAGGTTATGAACAAAAAGATATAATTGGAAAAAATTGGTTTGATAATTTTCTACCTAAGAGAGTTCGTGATAAAACAAAAGAGGTTTATCAAGAGTTAATGGCTGGTAAAATAACACAATCTGAATCTCGTGAGAATCTCGTTCTTACTAAAGATGGTGAAGAGAGACTAATAGCGTGGGATAATACCTATATTAAGGATGAAGAAGGAACAATTGTTAGTACTTTAAGTTCTGGAAGAGACATAACTGAGATAAGAAAAACTCAAAGAGAACTTAAAGAAAGCGAAATAAGGTTCAAAGGTATTTTCAATCATTCCAATGATGGATATGTTTTAAGAACAGTTGATGGTATAGTTTTAGAAGCAAATCCTAGATTTCTTGAGCTATTTGGACGTGAATATTCTGAGGTTATTTCTAATAATATAAGGATGATCAATGTATATGAAACTGATGAAGACCATATAAGTAGAAAGAAAGAAATCGATGAGAAAGGGTATGCTCAGTTTGAAACTTTAGCTACAAGAAAAGATGGTTCTCTTTTCCCCATGGAAGTAAATGCAATTAAATTATTGCTTGCAGACGAAGAATTGGTCTTTGTAATTATTAGAGACATCACAGAAAGGAAAAAAACTGAAGAAAAAATCAAATCTTCAGAGGCATTATACAAAGCACTTTTTGACAATACTGGAACAGCGATGATGCTAGCAGAAAAAGACTTTACTATAGCACTAGTCAATAAACTATTTTTGGAAAAGTCAGGTTTATCACAAGATGAATTGTTAGGGAAAAAGTGGACAGATTTTATTCAAAAAACAGAAAGAGAGAATATAATGAAGACTATCAAAAGGATGGGTACAGATTTTACTCCACCTATAACTTTTGAAACCTCAGAATTTGGGATACTTGGAGAAAATAAGACTTTGCTAATAACAATAGGCATTAATCCTGAAACGAGTCAAAGTATAGCTTCGTTAATTGATATAACTGGAATGAAAGAACTTGAAAAAGAACTCTCTAAAAGTGAAGAAAAATATAGAGTACTATTCAACAATGTTCCTGTTGCTCTGAGTCAAACCAAACCTAGCGGAGAGATAGTAGAATGCAACTCTGCTTTCCTCGATATTTTTGGATACAAAAATGCTGAAGAACTAAAAAAGATTAAAATAGAGGAATTATATTTTGATCCAAGTGAACGAGAAGCAGTTCTAGCTGTAAAAGATGAAGTAGGTTACCATGATTCCTTACTTCAAAAGATGAAAAAGAAGGATAATACCCCTATATGGGTTGAAATAAACTCAAAAACATCCTACGATGAAAACCATAATGTTTCACATTATGATACATCTTTGAAAGATGTAACTGAAAAGAAAGAGATGGAAGCGAGGTTGAAGCAAAGCGAAGAAAAATTCAGAAGCATTTTCAACCATTCAGTTGATGGATATATACTTCGTGATGACGATGGAACTGTTATGGAATATAATCCAAAGCTACTGGAAATTTTTGGTTATCGTGTAGAAGATTTAGATGGTGTGGATGTTGCAAAATTCGATATGAGAGAAAATATTGATGATTTACAGAAA
>JAGLTP010000491.1 GCA_023135215.1 Candidatus Heimdallarchaeota archaeon | reverse complement strand
ATAAGGAATGTAATTATTCCCATACTTAATTTTGATTTAATGAAACTCATATTAATCAAACCAAGCTAGTTAGACCACAGACACAATTAATGTTTCTTGTGTTAAATTGGACACATTAAGAATCATTAATTCTGTGTACTAGTAAAACGATGTTTCAAGTACTTATAAATATAGCACAAATTATGATTTGATTTGATTACCATTTGGTAATTTATCATTATTTTTGTTTCTGATAATGTAAAACAATCTAACAGCTATATACCCAAAAACTAGGATAAAAACATAGGCTAAGGTTTTTTGAAAAAAAGCCATTGATAATTTTCCTTCAAAAATCGTGTATAAATCAAATAATCCAGTGTTTATAATGCCAATCATGATAGCTATTAAACTAGCAATGGGGTCTATCACCCATAGTTTTGTTCGTTTATATGGAGATTCTTTTTCTAAAGATAGTACACCTACTCCCCACAGAAGGCTTGTAATGATCATACAATAATATAATCCCAAAGCAGATACGACATGTGATTCGAGAAACATTCCTGCATCAAAGATTCCTACACCAACTAGAAACGTACTAGTAGCTACACCACTTAACATTATGAGAAGCTGGATAATCTTTCTAATGTAATCTTTAGGTTTTAATATCAAATAAATTGATGGGAAAAACGGTAAAAGGAACAAACCTGTTATAATTAATGAAACATTAAATATTTCAGGGTGAGGTGCTCTTATTAGAGTTTCTCCACTACTAAAAATAGCAGTTACCCTTGTTCCTAGTTCTGAGAAATATTGTTCCATAAAAGAGTAATTTGGATATACTAGCATTGAGATTGTAGTTCCTATAACAAAAACTGCTATCCCTATAAAAGCGGAAATTATACCAAACTTTGGCAAAGTTAAAAGGACTGGTTCTCCTTTCACAAATATTCTAGTTCTCTTACTTATATAAAAGTCTGTAACAAAATTAGAGCTTACTTGAGTAGATTTGTATATTTCACATTATTTTTAATTCCAAGAGAAATTTATTTTTGAAATCATGAACTTCAAGATAAAGAACGATAGAATAATATCTTTTCAGGATAAAATCTTTAGCTGGTGGAAAGATAACAGAAGAGAATTTCCTTGGAGAGAAACAACTAATCCTTACTTTATCATGGTTTCTGAAATAATGCTGCAACAAACACAAGCATCTAGAGTTGTACAGAAATATCTAGAGTTCATTGAGAGATTTCCAGATATGCAAAGCTTATCAAACTCTTCACAATCTGATCTTCTCAAATTGTGGTCTGGTTTAGGATATAATCGCAGAGCGTTATGGTTACAAGAAGCAGTAAGAGAAATTCTGAATCTCGAAGAGTTCCCTCAAACTCCAAAACAGCTTCAAATACTAAAAGGAATAGGTCCTTATTCCGCTAGATCAGTACTTATTTTTGCATTTAATTTCGATATTGCTACAGTCGATACAAATATCAGAAGGATTTTGATATCTGAAGGATTTGCATCTGAAGAAACTTCTGAAAAGGACTTGCTCAAAATAGCAGAGCAGTTATTACCGACAGACAAGTCCAGAGATTGGCATAATGCCTTAATGGATTATGGTTCTATCGTTCTTACAGCTAGTAAAACTGGTATTAAACCAACTAGTCAACAAGGTAAATTCAAAGGATCTGAAAGAGAAAAAAGAGGTAAAATACTCAAGTTTTTACTAGATAACGAAAGCGCAACAATTGAAAAATTAAATAATATCACAAACTCTTCAAAGAACCAGCTAGAACCAATTTTAGACAAAATGGTTAAAGATGGTTTAATCAAGAAATTCAAGGATAAATATAAGATAGAGTAGGAAAATCTTTCCTTTAGCAAAAACATATATTAGAAAAGAATTAAGATTGATATGAAATGAGAAGAGCTTTATACTTAGGACGTTTTAATCCTCCACACAAAGGGCACATACATGCTATTGAATATATTTTAAGTCACTCGGATATAGATGAAATCATTATTTTAATTGGTAGTGGTGAAAAAGCGTATTCACTAAAAAATCCATTTACAGGAGGAGAAAGATTAGAAATG
>JAGLTP010000490.1 GCA_023135215.1 Candidatus Heimdallarchaeota archaeon | reverse complement strand
TAAGTCCAAATATGACTGAAGAAGAAATGACTGTTCTGGTTGAAAAATACTTGGTTTTTAAACCAAAATTGCATGATTAATTTGTAAGAAATGTTTTAACAAATTAGAAAATATTAATAAATACTACAACCATTTGTACTTTGAGGAAACCAAAATGGGGTATCGTGTTCTTCTTTCAAGATAGGAAAGATATCTGTATTAGTAGTTTCCAGATTTCTTGCTTCTTTTACAGCTTTAATATGTCAGTAGACAAGTCTTTTATTGATTACTTTAGCTTTTCAAAACATAATTATGGCAGCTGTTTCAGAACACAAGAAAGTAACACAATTAAAGGAGATGTAAATGGTGTCTTTTCTAGATGAAATGCGGAAAATAGAGAAAAAATGGCAGAAGAAATGGCAAGAAGATGAAATTTTTGTCGCAAATGTAGATAGCTCAAGACCAAAATGGTTTCTAACAGTATCATATCCCTATGCAACTTCTCCACTTCATATTGGACATGCCAGAACTTATGGGTTTGGAGACATATTTGCTAGATTCAAAAGACAAAAAGGATACAATGTTCTATGGCCAATGGGCTTTCATATAACTGGAACTCCAGTTCTCGCAGTATCTTGGAAAATTAAGAATAATGATGAAAAAGAATGGCAAAAGATGAGAGGTTTCATCTCAAATTACGAAAGTACCAAGGAGAGAATAGAAGAGGTTGTATCTTCTTTCGCAGAACCAGAAAATGTTGCTAATTACTTTGCAGAGAAAATCATCCTAGATTTCCTAGGAATGGGATATTCACTTGATACTACTAGGGAATTTACAACAGGAGATCCAGAGTATAACAAATTCATCGAGTGGCAGTATTCTATACTAAATAATAAGAAACTGATAGCACAAGGAGATTATCCGATTTTGTGGTGCGTAAACGATAAGAACGCTGTTGGTGAGGATGATATTCAAGATGGGGATGAGCTTAATGTAGAAGTCAATGAATTTGTTGGTATTAAATTCAAACTTGATAATGGTATCTTTCTTGTTGCAGCAACTCTTCGACCTGAGACTATATTTGGAGCTACTAATGTCTGGATACATCCTTCTGCAACTTACAATGAGATTTCTATTGATGGAGAGACTTGGATTGTTTCAAAGGAAGCTACTATGAAGCTACTAGAACAGAATCATGCTATTAAAATAAACAGAGCATTGAAAGGAGAAGAGTTATTGGATTTAAACGCAGAAGTTCCGATAACTGGCAGAAAAATACCTGTATATCCCGCAGTATTTGTAAATACAGACCATGCAACAGGTGTTGTGTATAGCGTTCCTGGGCATGCTCCTTATGATTATGCAGCTATAGTTGATTTGCAGAAAGATGAAGAAACAATTAGTAAGTACAAGTTAAATTTTGAGAATCTGAAGCTAATAGAGCCAATTTCTCTAATAGAAGTAAAGGGTTATGGAGAATTTCCTGCTGTTGAAATATGTCAGAAACTAGGAGTTAAATCTCAAGAGGACACAGAAAAATTGGAAGAAGCAACACAGACAATTTACAAGGACGAATATTACTCCGGCATTATGAAAAATAATACTGGAGACTATGTAGGCTTGAAGGTAGAAGAAGCCAAGAATAAAGTCGCCGACACTTTATTTGAGATTGATTTAGCAACACCAATTTACGAACCTTCAACTAAAGCTTTTTGCAGATGTGGGGGTCAGATCATTGTTGCAATAATTCAGAATCAATATTTCCTAAATTATGGGAATGCAGAGTGGAAAGAAAAAGCATTCAAAGCATTAAATCAAATGCTAATTATACCAGATAAGTATAGATTAAGCTTTGAAAATACATTTGATTGGTTAGATAAGAGACCTTGTGTTAGAAGAAGAGGACTAGGTACAGAATTTCCTTTCACAAAGAGTGAAGGTTGGATAATAGAATCATTGAGTGATTCTACAATTTATATGGCTTATTACACAATAATCAGGCACATAAGAGAAAATAAAGTACAACCTGAACAATTGAAACCAGAATTATTCAACTATGTATTCTTGTCAGAAGGCAACATCAAAGAAGTTAGTAAAAAAACTGGAATATCTGAGCAAACAATAAATCTGATGAAAGCTGCATTTGAATATTGGTATCCGAATGATCTTCGACATACAGCGGTCCATCATATTTCTAATCATTTATCATTCGCTATATTTCATCATGCTGCGATTTTTCCAGAAAAATATTGGTTACCAGCTTACTCATTAAATGAAATGTTAAGTCGCGATGGAGAAGCTATGAGCAAGAGTAAACCAAATGTTATTCCTATTGCACAAGTTCCAGACAAATATAGTGTTGATTTGACAAGATTACATCTAGCATCCACTGCTACACCTGAGACTGTTCTTGAGTGGAAAGAGGAGGAAGTGAATTTCGCACTTCAAAGAATGAAAAAATTCTGGGAATATGCTTTGAGTGTGATCAATATTTCCAAAAAAGAGAAAATGGAATATTCATTCCTATCCAAGGTATTTATTGCATCAGTAAAAACAAATCTAAGAAAAGCAATTGAAGCAATCGAAAGATTCAGTGCTAGAGAATACATTCTAGATGGCTATTATTCAAACATCAGAGCAGTTGACGAATATCATAAATTTGCTGAACATTTACCAAAAGTAGAGAAGAAAGCTGCATTGCAAGAAGTTATTGAATTGATGGTAGTAACTATGGCTCCTGCTATTCCCCATATCTGTGAAGAATTGAATGAAAGAATGGGAAATAAATATTACATTTCCTTGAAACGGATACTAGATATTGAGATTGATGATAAGGATTTGCTATATGCTTTACAAGCCAAATATATGACAAGTTTAATAGAAGATATCGATCAGATTGTAAAATTGGTTAAAACTAAACCAAAGAAGATTCATATATACATTAATGCAGATTGGAAGAATAATCTATATGAGCTAGCAGAAATTATATTCAAAGATGAAGCTGTACAGATAGGCAAGATAATGGAATCAGCTAAAGAAAGTGACAAACTAAGCAAATTTATGAAGGAAATAGCTAATGAAGCAAAACTGATGTCGAGAGATCCAACAATTTTCAGGATTGAAATGCTGAGTGCAAAAAACCAAGAAAAAGCAATTTTAGGATATAAAGACTTCATAAGTTCCAGGTACGAGAATGCGGAAATTTTGATTCACCTATCGGATAGTAAAGACATATATGATCCACAAAACAAATCTCAAAAAGCTAGACCAATGAAACCTGCCTTACTACTTGAATGAAAATGTGACATAAAGTACAAGAAAAACATATAAAAAATTTAAAAATGTGCAAAAAATCTTTTTTTTCTCATTTTCCTTATTTCTTGAGAATTCAAGTGTTTTACGGCCATATAATATCGCACAATGAATAGTTTTTTAAACGTTTTTCACGAGAGTGATTACGGGATATTGGAATCGTATTTATACTAACCAATATTCTTTGACGATATAAACACGGAACGATTAAATAGTGCTTTAACAGAAATAATATGCGGAATAGAATATATCGTACGAAGACAATGTGGGGCTAACTTAGATGATGGTACCAAACACAAAGATAGATGGAATTACACTTAAAAAAATGATGATTTCTGCTGCAAGCAATCTCGAACATACTAAAGAGTATCTTAACGAAATTAACGTTTTTCCTATACCTGATGGAGATACTGGTGTTAATCTCTTTTTAACAATGCGAACTGTTGTCGAGCAATTTGATGAAATTAATCCTTCATCCATTCAAGAAGCAGCGCAATTAATTACTAAAGGGAGTTTTCTGGGAGCAAAAGGAAATTCAGGTGTTATAATATCACAGTTTTTCCAAGGATTTAGCGCAGAAATTGAGGATCATAAAGAGGTAGGAATTGAAGAGTTCGCAAAAGCTCTAGAAGCAGGTTGTGAATGGGCTTATGAAGCTGTTCTTCATCCAACTGAAGGGACCATTCTTACAGTAATCAAAGATACTGCTGCAAAAGCAAAATCTATTGTTGACAAAGGTGGCGATTGGAAAGAAATGATTTCAGAAACCTATACAACAGCTGTTGTGTCACTAGAAAACACTCCTAACCTTCTTCCAGTATTAAAAGAAGCTGGAGTAGTTGATGCAGGCGCAATGGGTTTCGTTAACGTCTGGTTGGGTTGGTGTTTCCAACTCATGGATAGTTTAGGAATCAAAATCACTCACATAGAAGAAGAATTTGATAATCTTCGAAATGGAAATTAAACATTTCCTAACTTTTATTTTTCTTTTGTTATTAATTGGAAAAAAAGAGAATATTTGTTCTAAATTACAAAATATTCTTTGTCTACATTTCTTTCTTTCAATCCTAATCTTGAAACCTTGAATTTAGTCCCTCCGAATAGTTCAGCATATTCTTGGTCTCTGTAAAGAGCTTCTGCTATTCTTCCAACAGCATCAGCTTTCATAATACCGCTACCAGAACCTGAAGTAACTGCCATCAAACCTTTAATTCCATC
>JAGLTP010000049.1 GCA_023135215.1 Candidatus Heimdallarchaeota archaeon | reverse complement strand
CCTTATCATGGAGTTGATTCAGCTTTATTATGTAGTGTTAAGACAGCTGATGAATTTTATGACTGGGGAAAGGACTACATTGAAAAGCTCAAGAGGAAATATCAAACAGTAATTGGCTTAGGAATCTCTCTAGGGGGAGGAACAATTTTTGATTATTTAGTCAACAAAGGAGGAAATCTAGATGCTGCTATTATGTTAGGAACAGGAGGGTTTGCAGCAAAGGAATTAGGTCTGCTTGTATGGTTGGTTTGTATCTTCAATCTAAAAGCAATAAGAAATCCCTTCATAAACGAATTCGATAAAACCTTGGTTCCTTTAGAATACTTCAACTGGAAGATGGAGAATTTCCCCAAAGTTCCCGTAAAGATGCTCATGAAAGCTTTGTATAAGCAGAAGAAGGAAGGAATATCAGAAAAGCTAGGTAGAATTAACTGTCCAACAATGTTAGTTAACGGTACAAGTGGATTATTGACTAATAGAAAATCAGTTGCTCAATATTTTGAGATTATACCTGCAAAGAAGAAGTATGGTTTGATTGTTGAGGGTGCTACACATACCGTACACAAATCTCAATTCAATAAACAAATCTTAGACCACATTATCAAATTCATCTCAGAGATTATAGAATCAAAAACAACTGAAAAAGAAATTGAAGGTCAAACCATTATTATTCTTGATGATGAATATTACAGTAGCTAGGAAAATCTAGAATCGAATGTTACACTAATAGTTTAAATATTTTCATCATTCAATATCTAGGTAGACATTTGAAGTGCTAAGAATGAAAACAGAAAAAAATTCCTCCTTTCAATTTTCCAGACTCTTCTTAAATTAAGCCAGAAGTTTTTTAAATATACATTATAAATGGTACTGTTTACTTAAAGGTGTTTGATTATGTCAAAAAGAACTAAGAAGGAAATTTGGTTGCTTATCCTTTATTGTATAACTGTCATCGGATCAGGTTTCGGACTTTTTGGAGGAGTTGTAGGATTATTTTGGATTGGAAAAGGGTTTATAGCGTTGATTATTGTGTCTGTGATAGCATTTATAGGTGCTATATATGGAATAGTTCATGAATTATATGTCAAAAGAACCCAGAGAGAGAAAAAAACAAAAAGAATAGTGAGATCTATTGGAGAAATAATTATCTGGGGAGTTGTCGCCATTGGATCTGTTGCAGGAGTAGTATTAATTGGTATCAAAGGTATGGAATGGTTGGATTATAATTGGGGATTGTGGATAATGCTCATTTGTCTTTTTGCAGCTTTGTTCTTTTTTTCGATTTTTATGTTGGTTTTTCGTGGAAGACGAAGAAAAGAAACAATTGCCGATGCAGAACATCCTTCAGATGTTGAAGAAGAAATTGATGAATAATTTTAAAAAAAACAGCGTTTCATGAACATTGATTCTAATCATATGCATGCATTTCTGCAGCTTCAGGGGAGTCATCAGTCACATCAAACTGACTATTGTAAAGATCAGCATAGAATCCACATTTTGCTATTAACTCTTTATGAGTTCCTTGTTCAACTATATCTCCTTCATCCATGACAAGGATAAGGTCTGCATCACGAATTGTAGATAAACGATGAGCAATCACAAAACTTGTTCGGTTTTTCATCAAATCGTCCATTGCTCTCTGGATAAGAATCTCTGTACGAGTATCTACAGAACTAGTTGCCTCATCTAGAATAAGTATCTCTGGGTCTGCTAATACTGCTCTTGCAATAGTAAGAAGTTGTTTCTGCCCTTCGGATATATTAGTTACTTCTTCGTTAAGCTCCATATGATATCCACCTGCTAAAGTATGAACAAATTGGTCAACATGTGCAGCTTCAGCTGCTGCAACAACTTCTGCATCGTTAGCATCAGGACGTCCATAACGAATATTTTCCAATATGGATCCATTGAAGAGCCAAGTGTCTTGAAGAACCATTCCAAACATATTGCGTAAGTCTGTACGGGTGAAATCGTAGATGTTTTTTCCATCTACAAGAATGGTTCCCTCATTAACATCATAAAACCGCATAAGTAGCTTGACCATAGTAGTTTTTCCAGCACCAGTTGGTCCAACGATAGCTATCTTCTGTCCAGGTTGGGCTACTGCTGAAAAGTTGTGAATG
>JAGLTP010000489.1 GCA_023135215.1 Candidatus Heimdallarchaeota archaeon | reverse complement strand
CAGAAGATGCTTCTGTAATTGATATTCAAAACAAATTAAGAAACATTTCCAATTCCATCACTTCTCACGATAAAATTTTATAATAACCACCCTATTTAATTCGTATGGAGTACAAAGAAGACTATTTTTCTGGGTTGAAAAATCATAGAATCTATTATCAAGCTTGGATACCAAAGGAGCCCAAAGCTATTGTTCAAATATTCCATGGTGGATTTGAGCATTTAGGTAGATACAAGCATTTAGTTGAAAGATTAACTTCAGAAAATTTCATAATTTATGGAAATGATCACAGAGGTCATGGAAAGAGTGAAGGGAAAAGGAGTCACATAATGTCTTTTGATGAATTCGTAGAAGATTGTTATACTCTTAGTAAACTGATAAAAAAGAAACACCCTAATTTACCATTTTTCGTCCTAGGTCATTCAATGGGCTCTTTTATTGCTCAAAGATATGCTCTCAAATACCAACAAGAGCTAAAAGGTTTGATTCTATCTGGAACAGGTACAAATGTCATGGAAATACCAGCTTTCGTTCGAATACTTGCAAGAATTATGGCAAAAATATATCCATCTTTTAAAGCTGCTTCAAATTTAGATCCAAATGAGATTTCATCTGACCCTGAGTCTGTTGCTGATTATACTAGTGATCCTCTTATAAACTACAAAGTTGCTTCCGCTGGAATGGGTGTAGCATTTATGGATCATTACAAAGAGATAAAATCAAAGGTTGGGAAAATTCAAATCCCTGTGCTTATACAGAAAGGAAAACTGGATACAATAATGCTTGGATTAGATCAATTAGATTCTGATTTGATTACTAAGGATAAAACTGTAAAAATCTATGAAAATTGCAAACACGAGATATACCAAGAAAGCAAGAAAATGAGAGATGAAGCTCTTACTGATCTAGTTGAATGGTTAAATTCGCATCTATAATGCTTTCAAATCTATTCAGGATCCTCAGGACTTGAATATTCTTTGATTAAAAGTCCATCTCCTACTTTTATTTTTTCATCATCTTTAGGGAAAAGAAAATATTGTCCTTTTTGACGAACAGCTAGAATTTGCATGAAATCATCTAGGTATTCAGCTTCCTTTACTGTCTTTCCTACATAGGGTGAATCTTTGGTCACTGGAATATAATCTAAAGCTTCTGATGAGTCATCTACAACTTCTTCAAGAATTGTGTAAGGTTTATGTCTTGCAGTTACTCCAAACGCTATTTTAATCGCTGCATCTGCTATTTCTTCGAAAGAATCCGCCATCCTTAGGTATGCTATTAGTGTCTTCTTCCCTATCATTTCTTGTTTAAATAGACGCAATACCTCTTCTATTAATTCATATTGGAGTTTATCTATTTTATCTTCTGTTGATAAAATAAGAGACTTGATTTTTGGTAGATCCTCAAAAGCATATAGATAAGCTAAATCTACAACTAATTCAGCAGATTCTTTCATAGTAACGAGTAAATCTTGGTGATACTTTAGCTCTTTATCTGGAATAATTTCACCTTGCTCAATAATTGCTTCTCTAGCTTGTTCTACAGAATGATGCTTTCCTTTAGCTAATAAGATGAAATGGTTAATATTCTCCAAAGGTCCTCTAAATATCAGTAAATCTCTAGCTTTCAATATCTCGTCATAGTTGGTTAAAAGCTTTGTATCTGGTCTTATTATACCAATAATATCAACTCCTAACATATCATGAAGGCAAGATGATAATTCAGATTCTCCGCACAAAACTGATGATTCTTCCAAAGGAACAAGATCCACAATTTGATCCATATGCTTCTGAACTAATTTTATTTCATCTTCTATCTGATAATCCATTAGTACTAAGGAAGCCATATCTGCGGCTGAATCAGAAATAATGTTACTAGCTTCTCCTATAACGTAATAAATTCTGAGCTCTTCTGCTTGGCTACGACTCTTAATTGACATTGATAAATAATCTAGAAGTTTCTTATACAAATCATCGATTTTTTCTTCTAAAACTAAGACTTGCTCTGCAACAGCTCTATCTGAATATAAGAGAGATGCAAAAGCCAAATCTACACATATCTCAGAGAGCGTTTTCATTTCTATTAAAATATCTTTAACACTATCGGGTTCTTCACTGTTCATTGATGATCGAACACTCTTTCAGAGGAACTTTCCCTTAAATAAATATCAACTTTTCGCTTTTTAATGATTTTGTTTAAATAAAAGTTAAGAAGTACTTATGTCAAAAAGGGGTATGAGCTCCCATTCAAGCAATGAATCTATAAAAAATAAAGAGAAAAGAAATAAGATTCAAGAATGGTTGAGTTTCGAAAAGAGTGAGATATTTGTTATTTTAAGTATGTTTTTCTATCATATAGCTATTGCAAATTTCGTACCTTATGCACCTTTATGGTTGAATCAAATATTCGAAGTGAAATCCTTTGTGATAATAGGATTAGTCAACATAATTCCTAGTGCTATGATAATTATAGGAACTTTACTATGGGGATTTTTAGCAGATAAATTTGGTACAAAGTGGTTTGTAGTTGGCGGGTTAATTTTTATGGGATTAATGTTCTTTAGTTTGATTTTTTCAACCAATCCTATTTTTTTCCTAACAATGATCTTCGTAGGATATTTTTTTGGTTCTGCTCAATCTGCTAATTTCTATGCGTTGGGAACAACAACAATAAGTAAACCTAAAGAAGTTATTCTGGGAAAAATTTCCGCGATAACTAGTGTAGCATGGATAATAATGAGTCCAATTTCAGGCAAAATTCATGATAACTTTGGTGAAAACGCTATGGTTATTCAGCTGATAATAGCTGTAATTGGATGCCTTATAGCAGTGGTTTTTGCTTGTTTGGTAAAAGAAAAAAGTACTCGAAATCAAGAAATAGTTAAACAAAAGGCAAATAGAAAATCAATCCCAATTGCGACTCATCCGATTTTATTTATTGTAACAATAGTGTTAGCATTTTTTATGCAGAGCACTATGGGGGGGTTTTGGGCATACAATTCTATTTATTTCATAGAGACTCTTAATGTTAAAGCAATACATTATTCTATTTTTCTAATTGCGACAACAACAATTAGTATTCCAATCTCTTTTTTCTTTGGAAATTTAACTAGTAGTAAAGCCATTAGTAGAACTGCAATTGTATATATTTTCTTTCAGAATTTAGTTTTTCTATTTATGTCCATATTTCCTCAGAATGCTATT
>JAGLTP010000488.1 GCA_023135215.1 Candidatus Heimdallarchaeota archaeon | reverse complement strand
ACCAATACCTCCAGTAAGACTCATCCTTTTCTGCACCATATTATCCCACATCAGTTCTAAGGGGGTAAGTAAAGTTGAATCTCCTGTTTCTTGATAAAGCAATGCTGCAGCTGTTGCATAATATCCAAATCTAACACTATGACCTACAGGTTTTTTCATTTTTCGTATAGGTTTTTGATATTGTAAATTTTGTCCAGAAAGAGCTGAAAGTATGTATTTAAGATTTAAACTTAATTCCCCAGGATATTCTAAATGACTTAGTAAGCGATCTTCTTCCAAGCTTTTATCAGAGTAAAATAACCTTCTTCTTTTTGTTACTTTCTTCTCTCTGATAGAATAGGATAGATACTCTCGTAGTAATTGGAAAGGATGAAACAGGTTTCTTCCTCGTTTTTCGATAAAATTTGATGCAAGATTGAGATAAGCTTCGTTTTTGGTTTTTCGGTATAATTTAATCAAAGCAATCTCTATTTCCTGATGTCCTGGTATTTTTCTTGAATTTAATTCGCTAAAGTTTTCAACAAGGAGATCAGCAGCTTTTACAGCAATATTCAAGTATTTCTTTCTACCAGCAATGTCATGATGTGCAATTCCTGCCTCTATAAGGTGCCCTAAGGTATATAATTCGTGTTCTATGAGAAGATTTTTCCATCTTTTGTTTGGAAAATTAAACTGATTGTAAGTAAATACATATCCATCTTTTGTTTGAGTTTGTTCAATCAAGGTAATATATTCTTTTAGAATATCTTCAAGATTCTTATCTTTGAAGTTCACTAAAATTCTAGCAGCTGCTTCGGACCATTTATGTGCATCTGAATCCCAATAAACTAAACCTTTCCTGAATCCATCTTCTTTGTCTGTTAGAATGCGAAAATTATCTATACATTTCGTCTCTTCTAGCATAGCCCATTGATGAAATATTGCAGTAGATGCATTAGTTTCTAATTTCGGAGTCCAGAAATTATCTTTTATCTTAACTTTTGAAATAGAGATTTCTTGAAACTTAACAGACTCAGGAATATAGGAATTCACAAATAAAAGGAGAAAATTGGACTATAAGAAGTTTTTTTCTCTTCTAGTTGAAAAAATAGAAAAGGGATTATTTCTTTTTAGGCATAAATCTGCCATTTACTTCTGTCCTTTTTGAGGAGTCATCGTAGTTTTCTTTTGCCTGTTCTTTTGCTTCTTCCCATGTTTCATCAGAATGGCAAGTCCATCTAAGATGAGTTGTAGCAGGTTTTCCACACCAAGGACAAAAGAGATTATCTAGCATAT
>JAGLTP010000487.1 GCA_023135215.1 Candidatus Heimdallarchaeota archaeon | reverse complement strand
TAAGGATAAAGATTGAATAATTTCAACCAATTATCAGCTTTCACTTTCTCTATCTCCATTTCCTCATCTACCGGTTCTGTAACAGATCTGATATACTTAGAACCCTCAGGAGGTTCAACGTCCAATAGGAATTTCAACTCATAAAAATCACATCTGAAAATGTAATCTGTAGGATTTTCTTTGATGTCTTCATCAGTAACACTATTTGATCTGTTCATTAATTCCGCTTCCCAAGACCGATAATCTTTCATTTGAACATAATCAGGATAATTGTCATCATTTAATATCCCCCAACCTTTTCGAGGAATAAAAATACAAACTTCATCTAATTTAGGAACCTCAGATCCGCAGCTTTGTTCTAGAAGACTCAAGGTGTAAGCTTGTTTCATACTTATGACTAGTTTCCTATCTACTGATTTTGCAGCAGCGATGAATGATTTCATTCTGTCAGTATCTCTTACAGGAAAATTAGCAATGATTAAACCTGGAATATCAGCTACAAGAGTATATAGTTTACGCTCAAGATCTAGTTCACCAAAAGTAGTTTTGTCACCAACTCGTGTACCCTCACTCAGCATAACAACTGGATCAAATTCTGAAGCTTTTTCCACAAACAACTTACTATAATTAGCTCGTCTGCCGTGAAATCGGATATCACCTGTATAAACAATAGCTCCTTCTGAGGTTTCTATTACAAACGAATTTGATCCAGCAACTGAATGGTCGACTGGGAACGTATGAATGGTTAAATCATCAATCGTAAATTTGGGTTTGAAAAAATCAATTTGTCTGGGAATGACAGATTTGTAATCCCTTACTTTCTTTGTAGGATCAGTTTTGCTATCACGAATCTTGAAAGCCTCTTTTATCTTTGTATATTCATGAAAACCAGACCCTGTTTCTTCTAAAGCTTGAAGTATGCTTTTACATCCTGGCGAGCAATGGACTGGAATCTCTATTCTGATATAAGATAAAAATCCTGCGTGATCTAAATGAGGATGAGAAAGAACTACACCATCATATTCTGGTTCTGCTTTACTTTCTCTTAACCTGTTTTCATAATCAGGACGATAAAGCCCTTCAAGATCAGGAAGTATCCCTAACTTAGTAAAATCACTAATAAAACTCCATTTACGAGGTTGTAAATAAGGTGTAAAATAGCTCCCCCATTTTGAAAAACTTAAACCGAAATCAAAGAAAACTTTCGTATCTTTATCTTCTATGAGGATCTTGTTTCCCCCGATTTCTCCAGCAGCTCCATGAATGGTGATTGAGGTCATCTGTTAACTTTTAGAGTAATTAGTTAAAAAGATATGCTGGAAAAAAGTGACAGGTTTTGTCTTTTCTGAATATTTTAATAAAACATCCACGACTGTTTTATTATGAGTATTCTTCGATGCCCAAAATGTGATAATATACTTGATACATATATTGGAGCTTTACGTCCTATGGAAGCAGTAGCAGCAGAAATGTTGGAAAAAGGGATTATCTTCCATTGTCCAGGATGTCATTCTCGTAACTATAATACATCAGATTTAACATGTCCTCAATGTAACACACAAAGCTTAGGATCATCAATAAGTGAAGAAAAGATCCCTGATCAGATTATGAAGAAAGTTGAGGGATCAATTTATTGTCTTAATTGTGAGTTCAAATTGGCAGTCTGGTAAACAGAAGTATCCATAATCTATTTTATCGTTCGACTACAAGTTCAACTACATCGGTATCAGCTAAAGTATGATCTAAACCTACTTGTTGTCCTTCAAACTCAGCAGATGGTCCCCATACACGTGCGAATCTGAATCTGCTTAAGAAGCTTGTATGGATTTTCTCTGCAACATCAGTTATGGTACCACCTTCAGGAAGAACAAATGGATGATCTAAATCAGCTTTATGTCCAGGTTTCTTAGTATAGATCCTTATAATTTCTAATTGCTCAAATAAAGCTCTTTTGAGAGTTTCCAGCGAATCATCGAACATTATTGAGACTGGGCAAATATGAAGAGAAGTAATTT
>JAGLTP010000486.1 GCA_023135215.1 Candidatus Heimdallarchaeota archaeon | reverse complement strand
CACCGCTGAACCTGTAATCTGTGAGTCATCTGTTGATAGTAAAAGTTGGACAGATATTTATGAAATTACTGTCCCCAAAGAGCGAATGACTAATCTTTTTACAACTTCACCAAATGCGTCCTTGGATATTGATCTACAATTGTTATCTAGCGATTTTTCTATTCTCTCTGAATCCAAGTCTGTGGGAGCTAATGAAACAATAAATTATTCTCTAACTCCCGGTACATATTATGTGAAGGTTGGACACTATACAGGTTTAGGTGAATATACTCTACAATGGAACCAGTCATTAAATGCTCAGGATCTTGCACCTCCTGCTATCAATCTTTCAGATGATCAGAATTACCCCTATATTCTCTCTGATTCAAATGTGTCTATTGTTATAACAGATTATGATGAAATAACTGAAGTTTTGTACAACTGGAACAACACTACGAATGCAACAATAAACCTTGAATCTCCAGAAATAATAGCTCCTTCTGAAGAAGATTCTCATGTTTTATACGTCTATGCTTCTGATATACTGGGTAACTGGAATATAGAGAATTTCACTTTTATCGTAGATTCGACTGATCCAACCGTTACTCTCTCTACCTTCAATAGAGAAGTGGAAAAAGGAACAACTTTCGGGTTAGAATTGAATGTAACAGATAACTATGGGATAGATACTATCAGGGTTCATGTGGATGGAAATTTGATAAGAACTCTAACTTCTGAACCGTATTCTTTCTCCATTAATACAACAGGGATGAATGTTGGTGAACATATACTTGCTATTTATGTCTATGATTATGCAGGAAATGAAGATTCACTTACAGAAACGTTTACAGTTGTTGATAAACCAGATGACGAAACTAGTTTCTGGGAATTAATAGCAGGTTTGTCTTCAGGAGTTTTTGGTGTAGCAGGATATACACTTTGGTACTACAAAAAACTGAGATATAGAAAACCATTCAATGAATTTAAGGAAAGTACAAGATTATTTAAAGATGTTAAAGAAATTGCAAAGAAGTATAAGATAAACTACACAAAATTTGAAATCTATATCAAAAAGAGAGGTATCAGTATATGGAAAGATGACCTTTCCTGAACACCAAGGATAAACAAAACATCAATATCCTTTTCCACTCTTTTTTTGTAGAAATATTAATATATTTAATAAAAAATTATCTGGTTGCTAGTTATAATACAGAGGCTCAACAAGATGTACAAAAAGAAAATTATACAATTAACTTGTCTATTAATGTTATTTACTGGGATTATTCTTGCTCCTAGTATTGATAAATCTACCTTTAACCTATATGATTCCTTCTTCTCTCAAGTTTCTGCTCTTCCTTTTGATAGTTCTTGGGAATGGGTAACAACTGACGTAGTTTCCACTGAATCCACAGCTATTGCCGAATTTCCTGTAGTAGATGTTGATTCTAATGGGAATATTCATGTTATGTGGCAAGATTCCACCGATTACGATAGTTGTGGGACTGATATTGATATCTTTTATAAACGGTGGAACTCTAGTGAGGAAGCTTGGATCACAACGGAAGTAGTGTCAACTGAAAGCATAGATGATTCCTATTACGGTTACACCCCTTCAATGGCTGTTGATTCTGATGGAAACGTTCATTTTGCTTGGGAAGATTCCACTGATTACGATAGTTGTGGAACTGATATAGATGTCTTTTACAAGCGGTGGAACGCTAGTGAAGATTCTTGGACCACTACGGAAGTCGTCTCAACTGAAAGTACTCTTGGTTCTTGGGATCCTGATATAGATGTAGATGGTTCTGGTAATGTTCATATTATTTGGACAGATGCCACAAATTATGGAGACTCTGATTCAAAAGATGATATCTTTTATAAGAAATGGGTTGCAAGTACAGATACTTGGGGAGGTACTGAAATGGTTTCTTCTGAAAGTTCAGATGATGCGTATTTACCTGCTCTGGATGTGGACAGTAGTGGAAATGCTTACATTGCTTGGGCAGATGTTACTGATTATTTAAGTTCAGGAGACAACTGGGATATTTTCTATAAAAAGAGAAGCTCAACGGGTTCTTGGTCAACAACTGAAGTCATTACTACGGACGGGACTTTAGGTGGAACGCACCCAGATATAGCTGTAGATCTATCAGGTAAAATTCATATAGTGTATTATGCAAGTACAGGTTCCGATAATGATATTCTCCACAGGGTTTGGACTACTTCTTGGAGTTCTCAAACAATCGTTTCCTCATCAAGTACAGGTAGTTCTTGGTATCCTGCTATTGATACTGATGATGATGGGAATATTCATGTTTCTTGGAGTGATTCTACAAATGATCTTGTGGGAAGTGGATCTGATAGAGATATTTTCTATCAACGATGGAATGTAAGTACAACAACATGGATGCCAACAGAATTAGTTTCAACTGTTTCAACTGGTGGTTCTGATTACCCTTCAATTTATGTAGATGGAAATTATAATATCCATGTTGTTTGGCAAGATAATACCAATTACGAAGGAGCAGAGGGTGATTTGGATATTTTTTATCTTAGATATACTGAAGTCGATTCAACACCTCCAGCGATTTCTTCTGTCAGTCATACCCCTCTCTCTCCTACGGAGCTGGATTCGGTAAATATTTCAGCAGAAATCACAGATGACGTAGGAATAGATTCTGCTACTCTCTATTAT
>JAGLTP010000485.1 GCA_023135215.1 Candidatus Heimdallarchaeota archaeon | reverse complement strand
TTACTCCAATTGTTGGAGAAGTATTATCTACCCATTTACCTGTAGCTAACCTTAACGCTAAGCATGTTTTACCTGCTTCATCTAATCCTAGTAAAGTAACAGGAACTCCTCTCTTATCAAAATTTAAACTTGTCATTTTTTCACCTTTTTCACTTTTTTATTTCATTAATACTTATTCAACAAACACAATTTCTCTAAATTGTGAAAGTTCTTCTTTATTCATTCGATTTGGAAACTCAAATTTGCTAACCAAATCATCAAAACCCCTCTCTATTTTTTTATTTGGGAGTAGGAATTCTATCTTTCTGTCTGGAAGAACAACAGCTATAAGGTAATATTGTCTTCCTTTCATACGGTGATCGAGTGGAATGTCATCTTTTCCAAAAAATGCATAAATGATTGTTATATAATTATCCAGTTTAGGTGCGGGAATTGGACCAAAAACACCAACTGGTTGCTTATTTCCCTGAGCAATACTTGTATAACACATAGTAGAAAAATACTCGGGAGCTATAGGAATACTCCTTAAGTCTTCCCGAACTAACTCTCCTCCAAAAGAAGCAAAACGGAAAAGAGCAACACCAATATTATCTTCATTGGCTATTGATTTTCTTAGATTTTTTATTTCTGCTTCTTTTTTAAGATGGTAACTAGCATCATTCAAAGTAATAATGAAGTTTATTCGATCGCCTTCAGTTACTTGTGTAATGGTTACATGACATGGAAATTCTATCCCATCTTTCCTTCGGATTTGATAGATTAATCCATCCATCACATTCCCTTCAAGTATAATAAATGTGAAATCTGGAAAGATGTTGTTGATAAGTGTTGAAGATTCCTGTAATTCCTGTAAACTATATCCAATCATCATTTCAAACATTTGATTAGCAAAAAGAAACACTCCTTTTGAATCAATTGAGGCAATTCCTGAGGCGATACTTTGAAGGATCTTTGTTGATTCCTTAGATTCAAGATTCCTCTTCTTTTGATGATTAGCATTCTTCAAACTAATATGGATCACTGGTAGAATTTCTAGAACTTCATCAATTATTTGTTGCGCATCAAAAGATGCTTGAATAAGAGGAATTTCTATCATGAATTCTAAAGAGCTCCTTAGAACATATGGGCAAAAGATTGTTGGTATGTTTTTTCTTAATGATATGGACCTTTTTCTTAAAGCAGGCTTAGTAATTGAATAGATTCTAGAAATGAGTTTTTCATCCAAAATAGCAATAGTTTCAAGTTTTTCAGAATTTCTATTATAAGCAGTTACTCTATCTCCTATTTTATTAGTAAAATAGAAAGAACAATTTTCACAATTGTAAATATCAAGCAATAAATTGAATACTTTTTCTACTACATCAGAAATTGATGATACTTCTGCTAAGGTTTGAAAGAAGCTAAAGAATGATCTAGTTTTGTTGTCAGGATTCTGTGAATTTTCTCGTTTGTATTTGACAATTTGAGCTGAGTTCATCAAACCAATCACACTCTACGTTCGTATTCTGATTTAGAATTCCCACTTGACTGAGTCAATAAGATTCTCCATTATTTCCTTATCTATTTTTAATTCTCGTTTCATTCTGGACAGAACTTCGAAAAACAATGTC
>JAGLTP010000484.1 GCA_023135215.1 Candidatus Heimdallarchaeota archaeon | reverse complement strand
TAGGAATATTATTTCTTTATTTACAACAATTAAAGACTTGTTGACTCCAGAAAAAAGAATGGAATTTAACAAAGCGAAATCACAATATTTCCTATATGCAGCCTTAATCCTAACAGCTGTTTTAGGAATTATTTGTGGTATTGGATTACTATTTCCGTATCAGATATTTGGTTATTATCTATTCTTCATAGTTTCTGGAATGATGATTTATTCCTACATAAGCTACGCTGGAAAAACATACGAGAACAAAAATTGGGGTATGTTTGTAGTTTCAATTTTAATGACCATTCTAATTATAATTTTGGCTTCACTACTAATTTTCTACATGGTTACTGGGATAATTGATTAATCATCACATTATTCCTTTTTTTCTATTAACTTCAACCATTTTGAATTTGTTTTCAATGGTTCTAATTGCTCACTTCTTTCTAATCTATCTATGTCAGAAAATCCATTATCTATTGCTTTCTGAATAAAATCAAGAGCTGAATTTGCATCCTCTTGTTGACTATGTGTTTCTGCAAGAAAAATATAAACAACATTAATATCCTTCAATATGAAGGAGGTTTCTACTATAGGATCTTGTTTTTCATAAAGTTGTATGACTTGATTATAGAAATCAACAGCTAATTCGTATTCCTGAAATTGAGTTCTAATCCACCTTGCTTTAACAAGAAGACTGTCAATTTTGTTGTACCAACTAAATAATACTGGATATTTCTTAATGAATTCATAACCTATTTTTTCAGCAGTTTTCGCAGATGGTTTATTGCTTTCCCAACAATGCCAGCCAACCGTGTATCCTTTGTTAATGGCATAATCTACCATAGCAGCTCCTGTTACAGTAGCAAATCCTTGTTTCTGATAATTTTCATACGTTTCTATGCCAACTTCAATTCGTTTTGTTTTCGGACTGACATATTCACCTAAACACCAAGAGGCAATAGTCTTATCATTTACTAAACAAAAACCAAAACCATTTTGGAAAAATACTTCATGAGATGTCCAACTACTTAATTCGTATAATATGTCTTTGATGTTTTTTGCTTCTGCATATCTCTCTAGAAAGGATTTATTTACCAGTTCTAATCTGTAATCATCCTTTATTTTTTGCTTCCATCCTTCGGGAAGTTTACAGTTTTCTTCATCAAATTTATAATAAACACGTTCATCTGCCATAGGCATATAATCAGAGATTAATTTCAATAAGACCTCTTTCCACTCAAAAGGTTCAAAATGAAATGTCCATTGAGTAAGCTCTTTTTTCTCACCATAAGAAAAAACATGATCTCTCAGGATTTTCTTCAAATTCTCATTCTTTTCTTCGTTAGTGTGATTTCCTATCAGATAGAATCTACT
>JAGLTP010000483.1 GCA_023135215.1 Candidatus Heimdallarchaeota archaeon | reverse complement strand
GCACCACCACCAGTAAGGGCAACACAACCCATATCGTAATCATGTGTAGCTATCAATTCACCTACAAAAACTGACCATTCTTGAACTTTAACCTCAAGATCAATACCTATATCTCTGAGATATTGGGCGATGAAAAGACCATAGTCAGGTCTTGTTCCTCCACCGTTGGTTTTGAAAACAAGGTTTGCTAAGACTGTTTGTCCTTTTGTAGTGGGCATAATAGTACTACTAACCACAAAGCTAGTTAATAATAGAAGAGCGATAATCGCTGTTTTCTTTTTCATTTAAGATCACCTTATTATTTTCTTCTACGCATTACGAATAATGCGGTTACTAGCCCGAGTATTGAGACACTTATAAATATGCCGAAGTTTGGTCCAGCTTCATCTAAGCCTACAGTTATCATGAATATTGCTGTGTCAATGTACACACCAGGTATTCCTACTAAGCCTCGAAGTGCTGGTTCTACTCTACCGAGTCCACCGTTCGCTGTTGCACTGGCTAACCATCCTACTGAATATGGATCGGGAGCGATTCCAAATACTACACAGTATACATAATTAAGTCCCTTGTAAAGCGTTGCTTCATCACCAAAGATTTGTGGTCCGTCATTAACAATCCATGAGATATTCGTTGGTCCTGATGTTCCTGGTTCAAATAGACTTAGAGGTCCATACCAAAAACCTTCAAAACCGTCACTATCAAACAAGGTTAAATCACCTGTTGATGAATTATATAATGCTTCCACATCTACGGTAACTGGCTTTTTCTCAGTTCCAAGTGCGACTGTCTGATCTGCGATTGCAGTTGGTTCTGTTAGTACTCTTATTTCAGCTGTATTGCTATAATTAAATGCTTGTCCCATATCTGCTGCGAGTGTGGGTGTTGCAATTAAGTTAGCAGTATTATAAGTAGCTTCTTCAAAGTAAGCTGCTGGAGCATCGCCTTTCTTGCCTATGTAAAATCTGACTTGATCCTTTGCGAATTGATAATCGAATTCTGTATGTTCATCATCAGAGACAAGTTCTCCTGCTATCACTGTAATATAGTGCCATCCTGTTTCAAGTTCTATTGTAATGTCTTGATAAGTAGAGATATTAACTGCACTCCAATCAGCATTGCTTAATCCTAGGCTGTAATCATCTAACATTACGACCAATTGACCAGCATATCTGGTTTCGTTGTACAGTGGCAAGTCTGGATTTGCTATTATGTCATTGGGTGTATCCCAATACCAATACTCCATCTGCCAACCATATCCAAGAAGTCCTGGGAAATAACCACTCCATCCGGAAATGGCACAGTCCACGAAGAACCAGAAACTTATATCATATGTGTCAAGTTCAACATCATAATAAGATTCCAATGAAAGATCAACATAGACTTCACCCTTGTCTAAATTATGAGGGGCGCCATAGCTGAGATTTACAATGTTGGTACTACTTTCAGCGGCATAAGCAGGTGCTAATGCACCAATGCTTGCTATTACAAAAAGGAATATTAAAATTAGTCCTCTTTTATTCATTTTTTTTCACCTTTGTTTACATATATTTATGTAAAGCAGTTCCTTTAAGTTAAATGCAATATAAAAACATTATGCCACAATGGTAACGTCTTCATTAGTAAAATTGTATTCTCAAGCTATTTCATTGTAT
>JAGLTP010000482.1 GCA_023135215.1 Candidatus Heimdallarchaeota archaeon | reverse complement strand
AAGTATCAATTGGCGAAATCTTTCCAATCCCATCAAGTTCAGTTGTATAATCGATATTCAATTCAGAAACCCAGGTTGCATTGACCAAATTGTAACATATCAGTACTAACTGAAATCTTAAATCAGTTCCTGGATTTGTAAAGGTTATTTCCTCACCATTATTTAGATACTGCCAATTTCCACCTCCATCAGCAGAAAGATAGAGAGCTATAGCCATTCCGGACCATAATGTTGAATAGTTTTCTAGCACCATTGAAGCTTTAACAATTTGTGCCTCATCAGTAACTGAAACAATAGAGGTAGATTGTGCAACCACTCGATTTTCGAATCCTGTATGATCAAGTACCAAAAATCCTCCAAAATAGTCTGTAACATATACCATTTGATCTTTTACAAATAATCCATCAGGCCAATTCCAAGTGTCATAAGAACCAATCAGAGTAATATCTGAAGGATTAGTTACATCAAAAACTATAACTCCAGATACTGAATCTGTAACGTAGACTTTATGTTCTTCGAATTTTGCATCTTTAACATAATCTCCTGTCCAATAAGTGTCCAAAATTGTTGGATTTGATGGAACAGTAACATTAATAGTAACAAATCCTGCCCATCCATTTGCAACGTAAGCAGTGTTGCCATCAACAGATAAGTCAAAAGCGTTATTAGTTAAGGAAACATTTCCTAAATGAACTGGTGCCCAAGGAGCAGCAACATCATAAACCAAAAATCTGCTGTTGTAATCCGTAACATAGAGTTTAGAATTTTCAACATAAACACCATTTGCATTGCCACCGATGTTTATAGCAGAAGAGTTAGTCGGATTAGAAGGATTGTTAACATAAACGATTTGTACTCCTCCAAACTGATCTGCAATATAACAGAAATCTCCACTTACGAAGACATCTTCTGGATGGTCTATTGTGTCATATGCACTAATGTTTGATGGATTTGCTGGATTGGATACATCTACTATTTGTAATCCCCAATTGCGTGTAGCAACATAACAAACAGTTCCTTGAATGTACACACCTGTAGGTGTTGCAGCTCCAGTTCCCATTGTGTAATTACCTACACTTGTTGGATTTGCTGGATCACTGATATCAAGAATTGATAGATCACCATGATAATCTGCAACATATGCATAATCTCCTTCAACAAAGACATCAACTGGATCATTAGTATTGTTATAAATTCCTTTAAGTTCAGGATTTGCTTTATCAGGACTTTCTACTAATCCTGTTCCCCAGCTTGTTGCGTTAGTATTAGCAACATCATAATATGTGGATGTTGAAAAATTTTCGATAAATAAACCTGTAGCGGCATTAATAGTTGTTAGGTTATTTGGTACAAGGATAAAAGCTGAGCACAACAGAACCGTGAATATAGTCATTCTTATGTTTTTTTTTTTCATATAAACAGCTTCCCGTTTAATATTAAGATTTTGTTCCTTTAGATAGATAAAACCTTATGTAAAAAAAAGTGGAAAAAAACGGAAAAAAATGGAAATCCCAAAAACATAAGATCAAATTAGATTATGATTTTAGGGATCCACCAAATATTTGTAAATAAAATCGCGGATTATTCTCATCAGCTTTGTTTTTCCAACTTCTCATTATGCTAGAAGTGATTACGTATAAATTTAGGAAAAAGTCTCTATTTGCATTAGAGGTTCTTAAAAGAGAGTCATTGGAGTGATTAATCTAGTGGATCTTTCTTCTAAAGTTCTAACAAAATAGGACGTAACAGGTGGAAAAGATAAGAAAGGGAAAACCCTCTTAAATCTAAAATTTACAACTACCGCAAAACAATCTTGGCATGGTCTTCTAGGTAAAAAAAACCAGTTTATCTCTAATTATGTTCTAGAATCTGAAGGAACTTGGAAAGGGAAGAGGATAAAAGGAAAAGGAACAATGGAAAATATGATGCACAGAACAATTGATTAATGATCTTTGGAATATTATTAAGTACAAAAAAACAAAAAACAAATGATGAAGTTATGCAATATTATTCCTTTTGAAGAGATTGAAGAATGGATGTTTAGCTATAGAATGAGTTACTTATAGAATAAAGTTTGTAAAACTTGACTACTTTCAAGAATTTATTTATTCTATGAAGAAGTTTCTTGTTCTTCAATCAAATTTTCAACAGAACGCAAATTAGTGAACCTCCACATTAATCCTATTCCTATTGTAAGAATTCCTATGCAAATAAAAAACAACTTTTGAATAGATAGAGCTTCTGCGATTATCCCCGAAAGCACCATACTAATGGGGACCATAGCTGTTGCGATAGTAACTATTGTTGTCATCACTCTTCCTTGCATATCCAAGGGTATTATCTTTTGGAATACTGTAACCATTGTCACATTCACTAAAGGTTCCACAAATCCTTTGATGAAAAGACCTATACCAATTAGAACGAAAACTGTTTTCAAGAAAAATGGCGCTATTGCAACACAAATATAACCTATCAATCCCGTATAGAATAGTGAGAGCATAATATACATCACTCTTTTCTTGAAACCTTTGTGAATTGTCATTACTAATGCACCTACAAAAATTCCGACTTGTAAAACTGCAGAGATGACTGCAAAAACCTGTTTTATCCTTTCATCACTTAGATTACCAATATTATCTAATAATATGTAAGGAGCTAATAAGATAGTAAGAGGTATCATAAAGAAATTGTAGATGTTAGCTAATGTTAAAAATGCCAGCAACCCTTTAGTATCCTTGAGGAATTTCATCCCATTTACAAGATCTTCCTTATAAGATGTTTTACTCTGTTCTGATGAGTTATTATTTCTGATTGCAGAGGGTATTGAAATAAAAAACAATGGAAGAATAGCTAAACCCCAAGTAATTATATCTATCCACATAATACTATGTACTTCAAAGAATAGAAGTAAAAATCCTGCTAAAGCTGGTCCAGTGATTAAAATAGCTGCATTTGTTAAATAGTGAACGCTATTCATTCGAGATAAATGCTCCTTGGGAACCATTGCGGGTCTCGTTGCAATGACAGCTGGACTGTGAAAAGCTTGGAATATTCCCCTTAAAGTAATTATTGTGAAGATAAAAACAAGTCTATTTGATGGATTTAACCAGATTGTAAGGATAAACCCAAAAGTAGCTAATGCTTGAAGAGTATCAGCCGTTCCTATTATTAGCTTTCTATTCCATCTATCTGCAAAAACTCCCGCAAATGGTGCAATAAATATTCGAGGACCAAAACCTAAAAAGAATGCAAGAGATATATATAATTCGCTTTCTGTTTCAAGGGTTATCCATATGATTAGAACAAATTGCGCAACATTAGATCCCAAAAGAGAAAACTGCTGACCAATCCAGAAAAATAAGTATTGTCTGAGATTTTTGTTGCAAGCTAATTCTGTCAATTTTATCACAAATAAACCATTTATCAGTATTAGAGCGAATAAAATTATAGTAATTATTCAAATTTATAATAATACCATTTGAATTTGCAGTACTCATCGAAACCTATTCTTTTATAGATGTTATACCCCATTTTTGAACTCTGTAATACGGCTTTATGATAACCTCGTTTATATGCGTTCTCAAGAGCAGCTCTTGATATAGCCGTTCCAATTCCTTTACCTCTATAGTCAGGTTTAGTAATGACAAAATAAAGGCCAGCTACATCTTCATTAAGAATGAGACCTGAAGTTGCTACTGGTTCCCCCTCCCAATAACCAATAAACCTAAGGTAATTATTTTTTTGAAGTAAAAACATTTCTGATTGAAAAAGATGTTTTCTATGTTTTTCCGTTCCACCTACTCCCTCAATGAAAACTGAAACCCATTCTTCCACATGTTTTGCATTTTGAACCAGATTTACTCTAAGCTCAGGGGGAGTTTCATAGGAAAAATCTAATCTATTAAGATCCATAAACATACCAGGTGGTTCATCTGTTTTTTTGAAATCAAAACTTTCAAGGTAGGCATCTAAGTTATCGGGTTTTGAATTTGGTCCAATCCACCAAAGAATTGGAAGCTTTTTGGTTTTAAATGGTGTTAATACAACTGTAATTTGTTTTGTAATATCGCTACCTGAAAAATTTGCATTTGCAATTGAATTTAGGAAAGCGAATGGTAATCCTGTAATGATTTGAACTCTTATTGTGTCATGTAGAAATAAAGCACCCGCTAATTCTTTCCAATTTGCAAGAAAAGCGGATATATTGTTTTCTATTAGTCTTATTCTTTGACTCTTTAGATCATTATTCATAATTATAATCTCCTATGCTTACATAAATTCCATTTCTGTCTTTCAATAAGGGAAAAAAAATAGATTCTTGAACTACTAATGAAGTCAAGGTTCAAGCACCATCAATTATTCTGTTAAATTTTTCTTTACTAATCAAGTTTCAATTCATATCTAAAGGATGGAGTAAATTCTATACCTAACTTCTTATACAGTTTTTCGTTATCCTGATCTACTAGCTGATGAAAAATCTCTTCATATCCTTCTTTTAGTGCCTTAGTAGCCATGAAGACCACCATCTCTTTGAGGATATATTCGTGATCCTTGCTGAAAATAGGTATGGAAGACATGAATGTTCTCTTAGGTTGGTCAGCTTTGTAGAGTAAACCGTAAGATAAAACTTCATCTTTTTTCGCTACAACACAAGAAATTGTTAAATCTCTCTCTCTGAAAGTCTTCATTGTCTGGTCAAAGTTTTCCTCAGTAACCTCAGTTCTAGCTTTGAGATAGAATTTCTTAAATTTAGCTAAACCTTTATCATCATTAAGATCAAGCTCATGGAAATAATCAGGTTTGGTATATTCTGAATCTGCGAATTTGCTCGCTGAGAGAATGATTCTTTTTCCAGTTTCTTCTTTTTTCTCGAAACCCCATTTCTCTAACAGTTCGGGTATATAACCATATTCTGGTC
>JAGLTP010000481.1 GCA_023135215.1 Candidatus Heimdallarchaeota archaeon | reverse complement strand
GCTGCAGATTTTTTTAGCATCCAGGTTCCTAAACCGATTTTAGGAAGTTTCATTTCAGTCATATATCCGTTTTTTATTTATATGTAATAAAACTTTGTGCTAAATATTTTAATAATGAATAGAAAATGAAGTGTCATGGAATATCGTATGGTATTTGATGTTGGTTCTAAGGCAGTTAAATGTGCTATAGCTGATGAAAACAACAATCTGGTTTCTATCGAGTCTTTTATTCCTAAAGCTATAAGTCTAGCTGATGGTTTTGGAAGAATTAGGGATTCAGCAACTTTCTGGAAGAACATACTTGATTTAGCAGCGAATACTATAAAGAAAGCAGACATAAATTCCAAAGATATACGTTACATCACTTCTACAGCGATCCGACCAAGTGTTGTTTTTACAGATGCAGATTTGAACGCCTTATACATTGGTGCTAGTTTCGATATATTAGGTATGGATTACGGAGATGAGATAGATGAGAAATTCATGGAATTAAGTGAAAAGACATTATATCAAAGAACAGGGCATTTTCCGAATTTCTATATGATACCAGCAAGGTTGGAATGGTTAAGAAACAATCCAGAATCAATAGATGGAAAGAAAATAGCACATTATTTTCCAATTGATAGTTGGATTCTTGTCAAATTAGGTGGAGAGATTCATACAAACACTTCCAGCGCTATGGAATCAGGTTTCTTTGATGTGGAAAACAAAATATGGTTAGAAGAATGGTATTCGATTTTCGAAATAGATGAAGGATTTTTCCCTTATCAGGTTTTATCAGGTGAAATTGTTGGCCATGTATCTAAATCAATTCAGGAAAGATTAAAACTTGATTCTGATATAGATATAGTAGCAGGATTACCAGATACTCAAGCAGCTTTATTTGCTGCTAATTCCATTACTCCAGGCAGTATTGGAATTGTTCTAGGAACAACAACACCGGTGCAAGCTGTAACTGATAAATATCATGTTGATTCAGAATCACATACATGGTCTTCTGGTATTTTTATCAAAAATTTATGTAAAAATTATATTGTTGAAGCAAGTTCTGGTATCACTGGACAACTAGTCATTTGGGCTGCACATATGTTCGATTCTGAATGGAAAGACAAAGTATCAGATCTAACAGATAATCAATATGAACTCATTAGACATAGATATCAGAAATTTGATGAAATTGAGCAATTAGCTGAAGAGGATAGTTTCGCATCCAAGGCTGTATATGCTAGCTTGGGACCAATGCCATTAGCAACCACACACACTGATAGAATGGCAGGTGAATTTCATTTTCCAAGTCCAAGTGGAATTGAAGAATCTTACCTTCATCAGAATCAGTTTATTGGATCAGTTTTTGATAATATTATGTTTGCAGCTTCAAAGAATGTAGAATACGCAAAGAAAGTTGGCAAATTAGATGAAATATCTCTGTCTATTTCAGGAGGAATATCAAGATTCAATTTATTATGTCAAAGATTTTCAGATCTTTTAAACAAACCAATATTTCATTTGAAAAGACCTGAAGCTTCTATCTACGGCCTTTTGAAGCTTTGTGATATCGCTAGTGGAAAAATCAAAAATATGAGTGATTTGGAAAAACTATCAGAAAACAAAAAGGAATTAGATCAATTACAACCACGTACATCAATGACCAAGAAACTTCAAATGAAATATGAAAAATGGTTGAAGATTGTTGACTTTAATCTTTAACCAATTATAAATTCAAATCTTTCATGATATCAAAGATCTCTTTTTCCGCTTCTTCCGCTTCTTCAGAAATAGCATAAATTGTGCCTAATAATGCAGCTTTGTATTGTATTTTAGCTGCCATTTCAACTTGTTGGCAAACAGTCCATGCTTGCTCCAAAGTAGCTCCGCACCCAACATTTCCATGATTAGCAATAAAGACTGCTAGGTTTTCACCAAGAGCTTCCACCGCGTTATTTGCTAAATCATCTGTTCCAGCCATACCAAATTCTGCAACCTCACAACCACCAATAAATGGTATCACCTCATCAACTATAGGACCTATTGGCATTCGAGCAATAGATAATGCAGTTGAGTAAGGTGCATGGGAATGAACAATCGCTTTAATGTCATCTCTTGCTCCATAAATCGCTTGATGAAGTCTTCTCTCTGATGTTGGATTTCTATTCCCTAGAATT
>JAGLTP010000480.1 GCA_023135215.1 Candidatus Heimdallarchaeota archaeon | reverse complement strand
AAATACAGAAAAATGAAAATGAGGTTTATTTGATTCTGTGGAAACAGTTCCTCTCAACGAATAGATCAATTTCTTTATTCTCTTTTATTTCAAACGTCACAGGAGTTTTGCTACCGAAATTATAAATGTAGAATTTATTATCAGTTAATTTATCATCTTCAGGAATAAGTGGAATTTTGGAGATTGTTTCACCAAATTTTGTCTCGCCAAATAGTAGTCCGTTTTCAACATAAATCTTTATCTTGTTTAATCCTTTATAATTCGCATATTCTCCAGAAAGCAGTTCCATTTTGGTTTGTATTTGAAAGAATGGTATAGTTTCTTCAGGATTCTTTCCCATTAACATACTTAGAATAGCTTGACCGATTAAACCTCCAGGAAGGTTACCAACATTTGCTGCTGTTACAACTCCTAAGTTAAGGTCAGGGATGAGAGCAAAATACGCACTAGACATTCCTGTTGAACCTCCGTGAGCAATTAGCTTCTTACCAAGAAAATCTTCTGCTATTTCTAATCCAAAAGCATATCCCTCCCGTCCAAAGAATCCTCGAGGAGTTTCTATTTGAGTTGAGAACATCTTTTCGATTGATTCTTCACTGACAATTTGTTTATCCTCAAATTTTCCTTTATTCAGTAGCATAAAGAGGAAATTGGTGAATTCATTAGTTGAACTCAACAATCCGCCAGCTGCATAAATAAACTGATCAAATGGATGACTTTTTACAATCGGTTTATCTTTTTCTTGGATGTAAGCAGTCATTCTATCTTCTTCTTTCTCAAATTTATCTTCCAAAAATGTTGATCTAGACATTTTGAGAGGTTTTAGGATGTTTTCATCAATATAATCTTCAAAGACCAAACCACTAATTTTCTCTATTATCTCACCTAGCAAAGTGAATCCTGAATTGAAATAGAAATACCTTTTTCCTGGAACATCAACAATCTCTTCTTGTGCTCCATTGACAAAAAGGTACATGTCTTCTTTTGTTGCATAAGGAATCCAAGTTTCGTCTAATGGAGCATGTCTTAGTATCAAAACAGTTGCAGAACCTAAATTGGGTATTCCCGAAGAATGAGACATAAGGTGACGTATTAGAACTGGTTTATCTTCAATACCTATCTTAAAGTGTATGTGCTTCTTTACTGGATCATCAATGGATAGTAATCCTTTTTCAGCAAGTTGCATTATTGCCATACAAGTTAAAACCTTTGTACAAGAACCGATACCAAAAAGAGTATCCGATGTAACAGGTTGATTTTTTTCAAGGTTTCTTACACCAAAATTCTTCGAATAGATTATTTCCTGATCCTTAACAACTGCAACACTTAAACCTGGGATTTTATTTTTTTGCATTAGCAAAGCAATTTGCTGTTCAATTTTCTCCCATGGTTCTTTATTATTTATCTCACTCGCATTCATCTTAACCATCTGCTAAAGTTTAAGAAACATTTTCAAAGAAAGTTTATTTAGGTTTCTTA
>JAGLTP010000048.1 GCA_023135215.1 Candidatus Heimdallarchaeota archaeon | reverse complement strand
AATAGTTACTAACAGTAGGAAAAACAGCAAAAAAAGCTGCTAGAACATCCCCTCTTCTCATTCTAGGCAAGTCCACATGTCCTACTTCTGATTCTTCTGAAAAGGATCGTTGTTGCCTTTGGAGAGCAAATAGAACATCAATATGCCCATCAATAATCATACATGATGAAACATTGCAGGAAATATAAGTTTTTGTGATTTAATTATTATATTGCAATCTACCTAATCTCTTTAAGATCATTAGTACAGCTAGAGTAGTTGCAAAATCATAATCCTCACCGTCTTCTGATGTCCATCTTCCATCTGGTAGTTGACGAGTTGAAAGAATTTCGAATAGTTTGTTTACAAAACTGTGATTTTCAAGCCCAGCATGAATAAAACTTTCTATCATTGATACTAATGAGGAGGAAGGATAATTTCGGAGTTGTAATGTTTCAAGCATTTCAGCACCTCGTCTAGATATTGAATCATTTTCTCCCTTTTTACTAATAAAAACAGGTATAGCATTCCATAGAGAATGTGGATAACTCCTGAATCCTTTTTCATCATCCCATTTCTTTGATAAGAAATTTAGTCCACACACAATTGCATCTTCTACATTCGACTTTCTTGTTCCACAGAGAAAATTAATCACAACAGAAGTACAATATAGTTGTGTTGATTCAAAACCAGGTGCTTCCCAAGCAGCACATTCAAGTTTACCGAGTTCTGACGGTTCCTCAAAGCAACCATCCAATTTTTGTAGTGAAAGGAGATATTGTATTGCTTCCTCTAACTCAACCGTTACTAGTGATTCTTGATTAAGAAGTAAGATATCTCTAAAGAACATAATTGTTGAGCTAATTGTACTAATTGAATTTCTTTCGAATCTATATGGAATTCCCCCATCTTTATTCTGAATTAATAAAAAATCTTTCACCTCTAATTCAGCATCTTTGAGTTCATCCAATAGTAAGTGTAGTTTATACTTATCAGTTTCTTTACACTTTTCCATTACATATTTTATAGCTTTTTGAATATCTAAGCTAATTTCGTTCATCAATTATTGTTGTATAAGAAATTACTTAAACCTTGTGAGAAAATAGAAAAACCAAGTGAATTCGTCATTTTTTAATCTTTAACTGTTTGTTAATAGCTTCTGCTGCTTCCATTCTTGCTTGTTTCTTATTTCTACCCTTCCCTTCCCCTCTATATTCCACTGCATCTATCTTCACTAAACATTCCATTATATAGACGGGTTCATGTTCTTTTCCATTTTTTGCTAGAAGTCTGAAAGTAGGAAGTTTATATCCTCTCTTTTGACAAATCTCTTGCAAAAGATTAATTGGATTTACTTCACAAACAGCCAACTTCAATAATTTTTTTCTTTTCTTTGCATCTGAGAGATCTTTACGAAACTTTTCTAAATCTCCAAGAAAAAGCTGATCGAAAAATTCTCTTGCTATATCAATCCCTTTAGAAAGGTAAACTGCTCCGAAAATTGCTTCTAGACAATCTTCAATATCAGTAGTTGTAATTTTATATTTTGGTCGAACTATCAGTTTCTTGTGTAAATTGATTTCTTTTCCTATCTCAGCTAAACTTTCAGTTTGAACTAGAAGTGATCTGAGTTTCGATAAAATCCCCACATCCTCCTCTAGATTTTTGTATAACCATTCTGCAGTAAACACATCCAATACTGCATCTCCCAAAAACTCCAATCTCTCAAAATTATTCTGTTCAGGTTTTATATTAGTCAAATTTGGATGTGTTAGTGCTTCGATTAGAAGATCATTTTCGATTTCCCAGCCGTTTACGGTGCTTCTTTCTAAATCAATCATAAATCTCACATATAGGATAGATTCAAATCAAAGCGAGAGTTTTTAAATTCATTTGTATGAGAAAAATAGAATGGAATTCTATAATCCAATACATGATATGACTGACTTAATCGGAAGATGGGAAGGTAATATGGAAAAAGATGAAAATAAATCCGCATCATCTATTATATTCAGACATCATGGATCAGATATTATACAGTATAAACAGATAGTTAATTTTAGAAATAAAGAAAGAATCCTTGAGACAGGTTTCTTCTTCTTTGATAAATTAAAAGAGGAATTAAAACACATTGTATTCAATGAAGAAGGATATATTGAGGTTAATTCTCTAATTTCATCAAAGAAAACTAAACTTCTCAAAATGACCAGTTCTTTCGATTCTGGCTATAATCTTCCTCCAAATATGAAAATAAGGAGAGATTTTAAACTTAAGATAAATGAAAAAGAATTAGAAATTTCCCTGAAAATGGGAAAAGAAGCTAATCTAATCTCTGAAGCAATTTATCGTAAGAAAGAAAAATGAATAGCTAATTAAATCTGATTGAGATTAACATAAATATTATTAGTGTTAAAATCAAGAGTAATACTGATTACATTTGCCCAAGGATTTCAAGATATATTATTGTGAAAAAATTGCAGATGAAATCTCTGAACATGTAGAAAATGTACTCAGAGATTTGTATGATCTGCAGTTTCGTTCAGTAGGAGTTCATATTCCTAGAGTAGATGCTTGGGATGATCATTCAAATGCTTATGATGCTCGTAATCTTCTTGAGCAGATGGTAGCTGAAAGATTATCATTTTTCTTGTGGTTAATCACTGTACCAATTTCTTTAGATCAAAAAACAATTTTCGGTTATGCAGAACCGTTAAAAGGGACTGTTGTTTCCTCTGCAAAAATGGCCACTAGGACTTTAGTTGCCAAAGCAGCTGCATATTTTGTGGGAATAGTTTTGGGATTGAGTTCTTGTGGAAATGAATGTATAATGCGTTCTGCAGAAACCTTTGAAATTTTGATTAACAAACCATCCACTCTTTGTTCTACATGCAATGCAAAATATAGTCGATTAAAATTAAGATATATGTAGAACATCTAGTGGAAAAAAGCAGTTTTCGAGTATTTTACATCTTCAGATGTAACTCTCTCTCCTTCTCTCCAGATTGTTTGGTTCCCCCATATATTTTCAATTTTATCCAAACTAATCTCGAACTTTTGTGTAGTTTTGTTTAGATATGCTTGTAATTGAGAGAGTTTTTTTTGAATGTTGACTCTACTACCTTTTCCAATTCCAGGACACGAAAAATCTAAGTCGATAATTATCTCATTATCATTTACCTTAGAAAGCAATAAGGGATAAAATTTACAATTGAAAGGTGCATGTTTGTAAATCAAGCATTCCCTAGTTTTATTATCTTGAAACAGACATAATCCATTTCTTTGTTGTATACAAAGATCAGCCTCTATTTTTTCAGTATTCACTTTTTCTTTACCAAAAATAGGTCTTGAGAAATCATGAAGAGAGTAGTTGTATTCTTCAGATATTTTCATAGCTTCTGAATAATTAAGCGATGGTAAATTACATGGAAAACAAATTCTATTTTCGAAAGTAATCAAGAATTCTTCAATGTTTCCTAGATTATTAGGTATTGGATTAGCTGAAAAATTGCTTGGATATTCACAGAAATTGCATTTTATACACTTAAAGAAGAATTTTTCTGGGATATTCCAACGTATTAGAAAATTATCAGTTTCAATTACATGAGTAGTTAAATAGAAAATTTCTGTTTCTAATTTCAGATTCTTTTCAACTGCTAAACTTCTAATCTGCTCGCAAATATCATCAATTGTGCTATCCCTATATTGTGTTCTGAATCTAAAAAGAAAATTATTTCGAATTCTTAGTGAAGGAATAGATTCCAGACCTGAGAGTATTGTATCTCTAACTGTGTTATTCTTTAAAAAAAGAAGAATCTCGTCTGAACATTCTAAATGAGAACCATAAATTATCCGCATTTCCAAGTCATTTTTCATTTCATACAGATTGGATTCCCAATACGAATCAATTAGCTTTCTATCAGATATGTATCCTAGTCCTATTGATTTCCCATCTTCTAACAATTTTTCGTTTACTCTCCTCAAGATATATGGGGAATAATTGAATAACTTTGGATCAGGTTTATCCGAGATTAAGATAGACAAAAGATCTTCTTCTGCTTTCTTTTCTATATCTTTACAGATCAGAAAACGTGAAACCATAGTATACATCAGCTGATGATTGCTAAAAATATTTGTACGTACAAGATAGATTTTTTAATGAAATTATAATGAAGACATATAATGGATATAACCTCTAAGTT
>JAGLTP010000479.1 GCA_023135215.1 Candidatus Heimdallarchaeota archaeon | reverse complement strand
TTGGAATTCCAACGAACAGTATTATTAGAAGAGTCATAGGATAATTAATGTACAATCCAAATGGTTCAACACCAAAATTGAGTTGTATTAATGTAGGACCTACTGTTAAATAACCGACAACTGCTCCTATCCCCAGAGCAGGCAGTACAGCGGCAATCATGGTTTGTACCGTTGACATGTTCACAATTCGGTTTATGCTGAGACCCATTTTCTTCATGATGTCATGTTTTACTATTCTTTTTTCTAGAATTTTTATTGCAGTTGTAAAGCTTGAGAAAACTAGTACAGTAGAGGCTACAAATAATGATAAAATCATCTCAATGATGAAAATATTATATAATGGTGTCTTCAATAAGTTTTTCAAATCCTCAAAACTTTTCGATATTAAGCCTGTTTCACTGTAAATTGCATCTCCTACCGCTGCAAGAGCACTAACATCATTAAGTCTGATATACAGTTCATCCATAATTTTACTTATTGAAGGATCAACATCTAAAAGAATATCAAAACATTCGTTAGTGACAACCATCATTAATGACTCTTCTTCTGCATCCTCTTCGAAATAGAAAACTGGGAAAAGTTCAAAATCTGCAATCACTGTTACAGTGTGTTCTTGGGTCATTAAGACATTTTCAAACTTATATTTGTCCCCTACATCCAGAATGTAGTGATCCAATGTAGCTGTGGACATCATTATTGTGTTATTATTTAGTTCTCCAACTTGTGCCCAATTTTCCACGAATAATTGACTCGGAGGGTCATAAAACGTTGACTTGAAGTTCGTACTATTTATCTCGAGTATACTTACCGGTATCGTTCTGAACGACAAAGGTGCTACTTCTTCTATTGTAACTACATGCATATTATGCAGTTTAACCTGTGTAACACTCTCTACACCTTCTAAAGCTGCTACATCCTCGATGGTCATTCCAAGTCTTTGATGCCAATTTTCTACCTTAATATCTGAACCATTCATGAAATAAGCTTGTTCAGTAAGAGTTGTTTCTTTGGAATAAGGAACCACAAGTACAGGTATCAATATACACACTACTAACAAGAAAATTAGAGTTATGTTTTCGAAATATCTAATATCTTTACTAATTTCAGAAAACGTCAAACTAATCTTTGTTTTTCTTGTTTTCCATATGATATATCCTAATATTTTCCAGAATGTACTCAGTAACTTAATTACTAGAGGTAATCCTCCCAAAAGAATGAAGATTGCTCCTCCTATTGTTAGAAATAGGAATGTTGTGAAATTACTTATGTTGCTTTCATAGTAAGCTACAAACGTTTCATTATAGAAAAAGAAAAAGAATCCAGACCCTATTCCTAAGAAGAATAAATCTCTCCAGGTAATAAATTTCAATATTTTCTTAAACATATTTGGTGCTTTTTCTACTTGTCTCTTTCGCGAGACTATCATAATGATTCTTGGTACTGAGATTACAAAGAGAATGAGCATTACAAGTCCAATCTCTATCCCCACATTTCCTATTACTAGATGAGTATCTGGATTATCAAATCTTAGAAAACCGTTTATCTTGATTAGAGGATTTGCAGTAAGAACAGCTAAGCCAAAACTTAGAACAGCAGCCGTAACAACTTCAAACATTCTTATGGTCAAATAAATTGAAGTAAGTTTGCTATTTCTTACTCCTCTATTCCCAAGAATCTCTATTTCCTTTTCATAACTAGATGAGAACAATTCTGAAGATTCAAACACCATGAAGATTGAGAGTAAGATTGCAGGGACGGCAAAGATAAGTAATCTTGCCATATTTTTTAAGTAATAAGCATTAAAGTTACTGAAGAACTTCAACATTTCATTTCTTATCTTTACTGAAGATGAACTATCGAAACTGAAACTAAACACTCTTTCATTTAGAGATGTTTGTTCCTCAATCAAAGTAGTTCTTTCTGCCATCTTAAATTGGTTGAAATTTGTTACGAATTGGTAGTAACCATGTAAATCTTGATTTATAGAACCCATAGTCGATAGTAGTTCGAAGAATAAGCTGTTTTTTGTTAATATATCTGCTATTTCGAATAGATTGTAGATATCATGGGAGAGATCTAAATAATTTGATAACCTTCTAGTTTGAGCTACGTTAAATTCAGAATATATACCAACTACTGTAAGATTATATTTAGCAGGAGTAATTTCAAATGTGTCATTTACTTCTAAATCAAAGAACCGTGCGGTTCTTAACTTTACGATGACTTCATTTGCGTTAACTGGAGTTCTTCCTTCGAGGAGAGTGGAAAAAAGAAATTCATCTGAATCATCTGGTAATGCCACAAATGATCTAGGACTCACAGAAGTTCCAACTTTGACTCCCGTATAATAAGAAGATTCGATTCCCACGATATATTTTCTAAACTCATAGTCATCATATAATTCCAGAATCTCTTCTTTTGCATCCGCATCATAAGTTGCATCAGGAGCTGTTTTAAGAGTAGAGTCTAATTTAACTGAAATGGTTTTATCACCAATTAGAGGATAGGTTCTATCAAATGCCTTAACCATTGCTGATTCTTCTGACTGAGCTATGATAATTGCAGAGCTTAACAAATATCCTGTTATTAAAAATCCTGCAAGAGTGATGACTGATCTCTTTTTATTTGAAAACCATATGGAGAAAATTAGACTAAATGTGTTATTAATTAGTCGCCAAATATTGAGAAAGAAGAGAACGAATCTGCTAAAATCACCTACTTGCTTATCTGTCAAGAAGGCTTTAATTTCTTTTCTTCGTCTCCTATAGATAATTGATAGAATTGTCACACTTAATGCTAAAACACCACCTATAATCACTAAAATATACCATTTTGTCTGGAAGAATTCTTGTATTGGATTAAATATTTCTAGATTTTCTATATAAGTTGAGATTTGAAAATCAACAGAAGATAGAATGAATAAAGCGATAGCTTGTTTTTCTCTATAACGTAATGAAGCATCTGCTTCTGGTTTGTAATCAGATGTATCAACTGTTTTGTTAAATATTATTACATAGTTATTTCTTGAAATAGAAATTGAAAAATAATTTCGCGGTATGGATTCACTTGATACAATAGTGCTGAATGTAAATTGGCTATCCTGTAGAGTACCATGGAAGAAACTAACCGTACCCGTTGTTTCTGAATAATCAGCGATGATCACTGATTTTCTCCCTTCTTTTATTTCGAAAACTATCTCTATTGGATTTGCATAAAAAGTTGACTGATAATGTTCTGATAGTTCTAGACCATCAAACGTACCCCAATGGATAGTAGAAGGGTTGGTAAAAACAAGAGTAAAAATTTCACTAGGATCTTCATCCAGTAGTGTAATAATCTTATCAACTGAAAAGAAAGCATTACTAAATTCAGTAAAATCGTAGAAGACGAAACTACCTGCTTCAATTTTATAAATCCCAATTCCATAAACTGGCTCTTCTATTTGATACAGATACCAAATATCTTGGTTTTTATCTACAACAATATCAACAACATCCCTAGCAAATTGAGCCAGAGGATCAAAATAAGGTAATATGAATGTTTCATTGCTGAAATCATCTTCATAATAACCATAATAATGAGTTAGATTAGTATTTGTGGATATATCTCCCCAAATAAATGTATAGAAAACATGAACAACCCAACCTACAAAACACACTTTGATAAAAATATCGAAACCTATAACATATTCTCTAGGGATAGAAAGAATGAATTCTACTCCATCTTCTATTGGATCCCAATGGTAATGGTAAAAAACATTTTCTCCGCTTGACGAAATGGTTGAAAAAACTAGTCCTACACTTGCACTTGTATTATAAGAATACCAGATGGTCAGACTTTGTGCGTTTTGTCTTACAACCTCTAAATATACTTCTTCTTCGATGTAATATAGATGCATTAGTCTCTCACCAAGTGAAGACTTAGCGACAAAGAAAGTATGTAAATTTCCAGCACCATCAATAATGGATTCCGATTGCGAGATACCTCCATCTACAGAAAAATCAGTCATATAGAGTAGATTTTCTGAATCTTGTGCAATAGATAGTTTACTAGTAATAGTTATAGAAAATATAGTTAACAATAGTAAATAGGCTAGCTTCTTCTGTTTCAAGTCCATCACGCTATAAAATTCCAGCACGTTTATAATATTTTTGAAACGTAGGTGGAAAGGTGGAAAGGTTTGTGATCTTAAACGTGTGAGTGTTTTATGAGTCCACCTTCCAAGACTACACTCGACCATTCATCAACACCTTTATAAGTATTCTCATTACGTGAGACAGATAAAGACATTTTGTTAAGAATGTATTTCCAAAATCCTTAAGAATATGTGAATCCTATGCATCTTAGAGCGTGTAACGGTCAATTATATTCACAGATTACCAGTGAGAATTAGCTGGACATTCACTTAAGAAATAGAATGAAAATAATTGAGACTAAAAAAACAATGAGAGCGATAAGGATGACTTATCAAGATGTAATTTCTATTGAACCCAGCATTTTCAAATACATTACTGTAGATACTAATGATCCGACTTTAAGAGATGAAAATGTTGCTTTTCTTAGAACGCTTTTAAGACAAAAAGGACCTATGACTGTTAGAGACGTTGTCAAAGAATATGAGAATAATAGCAATAAAAAATCTGATAAAACAATTTATCGTTATTTAGGAAGATTAGCTGAAGCTGGAATTGCTGCTAAGGTTGGGAAGAGGGTTTTTATTGATGAGGAAAATAACATCAGAACTGAAACACTTTATGGTAACAGTGCTTATCTATATTTAACTACTGCAGATATTCACCCTTTCAGCGAAAATGCTGAAGGTGCTGTGTTGTTAAAAAGAGACCCAATTACTAAAGTGATAGGACTATTCCTAAAGAAACGATTGAGTGCTAGAAGAATTGATGAAGAATGTCTTAAGAAGATATTAGTGAAAAGGCACACTAATGCACAGGACTACTTAGTTAAAACAATAGAATCTGGGGATGAAGAGATTTACAATTTAGTAAAAGAACTGGAATTTTATGACACTGGGGTTATACTCGAAATAGTGGCTTGGATAGGTTCAATTATGAGTAATCCTAACATTGTCAAAGAGATAGAAAAATGCTTCAAATAATATCTTTCCAAGTTCCTTCAGAATACTAAAAAATTATATACATCTGTAAGTATTTTTTTCTTGTGAATAGAAAGATTTTGGTTTCGATAATTTCTGCTGTACTTGTTTCTGCTATAGCAATCCCATTGATGGTAGTTTATATACCTGATAGACCACCAATCATCACTGGTTTTGAATGGCAATTCCCATCAAATAGTTCAGTGAAAGAGGGTTATGTAATTGTTCCCTACTTGGTTTCAATGAGAGATAACGTTGCGATCTCAACTGACATCTATGTACCAAGTGCAATAGATGAACCTTTACCTGTTATCTTTATTCGTACTCCGTATGGTAAAAGCCAGCTAGCTTTACTAGCAGTTGGATATGCTCTCAAAAACTATATTGTGGTTCTTCAGGATTTTAGAGGCTTTTATGAATCAGAAGGCGATCTAACATTACCATTCATATCTGAGCAATTGGATGGTCAAGATTCATTGGAATGGATAACAGACCAAGAATGGTGTAACGGAAGGATTGGTACATGGGGTCCTTCAGCTTTAGGGATAGCTCAATACTTAATGGCACCAAATGCACCTAATTCACTTAAGTGTCAGCTTCCAATGGTTGCCACACCCGATATCTACGAAGCGATGTTCAGAGGAGGAGAATTGCGACATGAACTCATTCTACCTTGGTTAGAAGGAAATAATTTTCCTGATGAAAGTATGGAATCTCTACAAGAGTATGAGAAGTTAAACGGAATATGGGATCAAGGAAGAATCATTGATAATTACTCTCAGATTCAAGCAGCATCTCTGCATTTAGGAGGCTGGTATGATATTTTCACACAAGATACAATTAACGCATTTCTAGGTTACCAATATTCAGGTGGTG
>JAGLTP010000478.1 GCA_023135215.1 Candidatus Heimdallarchaeota archaeon | reverse complement strand
TCACAATTAGATTTTGGTTTTAGGGTTCCTGGAACCACTGCACATAATAACTGTGCTGATTGGATAAGTGATCAAATTGATTCTTATGTAGATGAAGCATCAGTACATCATTTTTCAATACAAGTTGGAAGTCAACCTCGATATTATTGCCAGAATATATTAGGAAAAATCAATACGAATAAAAACAACATCGTTATTCTAGGAACGCATTGGGATTCAAGAAATGTCGCAGAGAAAGATAGCTATAACCAAAGTCAACCAATACCCGGTGCTAATGACGGAGGTTCAGGAGTAGGAGTTCTTATAGAATTAGCTAGAGTCCTGTCTCTCTACAAAGATAATCTGGATTGTCAAATATGGTTTCTCTTTATTGATGCGGAAGATCAGGGGTATTCCTTAGGGATGTATGGATTAGAATACTGGGATTGGTGTGAAGGTTCCAGGGAATTTGTAGACGATATAGATGAATTCTATGACTCAAGCTCTGAAAACTTTGAAAGTTTCATATTGCTTGATATGGTAGGTGGTACTGATCTTCAGTTTATTAGAGAAGCTAATTCTGATCAAATATTACATAATCGAATATTTAGAGTAGGCCAAAAACTTGGATATGATAGCGCATTTCCTGATAATCCCACTGTAATGTCAATCATTGATGATCATATAGCTTTCAAAGATATTGGGATAACTGTAATTGACTTGATAATTGACTTTGTAAATGGAGAATGGGAGTACCACCATACCCATTTAGATAATCTGGATAATATAGATCCTGAGAGTTTGAAGACAATAGGTCAGACTGTGGAATCATATTTGAAGACCTATTATACAGTAGGCTTTCCTATGTGGGCTTATTTTGTTATTATCATTTCAGGAATCCTTGTTATTACTCCTTTAGTATTCTTTATTAGAAAACGTAGATGAAATCCTTATATTTTCTTGTCCTTTCACAATAATTTTTAAACGGATGTAAAAATGTTGGTTGATTATATTGGCAAAAGAAATTACTCTAGAAAAATTGGCTTCAATTCCAACTATAATGATTGTAGAACCAAATAAAGATAGAAATAAATTTGGTTTTTATTGGAATAAAACAAAAAGGCAAGAATTTTATGTTCTTGATCCAGAAACACTTGAATACAAACAA
>JAGLTP010000477.1 GCA_023135215.1 Candidatus Heimdallarchaeota archaeon | reverse complement strand
GAAATTCGAGGGAAGATAGGATTGCTTCCTCAATTCTCAGCAGCTTATTATGATCTCACCTCAATGAAGAACATCAAATTTTTTCTTGAACTAAACAACATTAAAATGGATACAGTTCAACCTGCATTATCTGATTTCTTCAATAGATTGGAAATAACTCCAGAATTACTCAATAAACCTTTCTCCAAGCTTTCTGGTGGAGAACAAAGAGCTATTTGTTTCATTATGTCAGCAATCACAGATAAAGAATTCCTTATCATGGATGAACCAACAAGTGGATTAGATATTGCTAGAGCTAAATATATCAGATCAATAATCAAAGATCTTTCAGAAGTACAAGGGAAAACTATTCTCTTATCATCCCACATAGTTTCCGATTTAGAGGAATTAGCAGAATATTGCGGAATTCTTGTAAAAGGTAAATTAGTCTTTCAAGGAAAGAGAGAAGAAATAATTGAGAAATATGCTCCAGAAACTAAGGATTTTGAAGATGCAATAGTTCGAGTTTTTAATTCAAAGAAAAATGATATACAGATACCTTTTGGAGGGATTTGAATGGCAAAATCTGATATATCACTTAAACAATTTCGAGCGATTCTGAAAAAAGATCTCTCTATGTTATTCAGAAAAAGGGTTGCTATCTTTGTCTTTGGTGGTCCTTTTATTATGATGTTTATTCTCTTAGGCTTACCATCTCTTTTTACAACCCAACAAGCTATAACTCTGCTTGTATATAGTGATGATTTAGGATATACTGGAGTGAATATTGGAGATGCCATAATTGGTAATATTAGTCTATATTATGAAAATGATGACACAATAACAATAGAGGAAGCAGCCAATTTTACAGAAGTACAGCAAACTAGAGAACTTGGAACTTATATACCTTCTAACTTCTCAGAATTAGCGTTTACTGGTTCGCCTTCTATTTATACTATAGATGCTACTCAGTCCCTCTTTACCTCGTCACTTTTTACAGAGATATATACAATTGCTTCAAAAATAATGAGCAATTTTATTGCAAATAAATCAATCCCGAATATTCAGAGTATTCAACTCCCTCCAGCATCTTTAGATGAAGAAGCAATACTTGGTCCAAAAGCTGCAGCTGTAGCAATGCCTCTGAGTTATATGATTTTTCTTCTAATAGCACTTAATTCAGGTTCATATTCTATAATTGGTTTCGCACGAGAAAAAAGAATGAGAACAATGGAAATACTGTTAGCTTATACTCATAAACATAGTTTATTGGTTATCTCAAAAGTTATCACTGGTCTTGTAGCCTCTCTGGGGTCTACACTTTCATATGTTTTAGGAATTCTAGTTGCTACCAGTCTTTCAGGATCATCAACAGGAGATCTCTTTGATATATTCGGTTTAAATTTCAAGACCTTGGGAGGAGGTGCAATTGTATTAAGCTTCATTTTTGTTGTTTTAGCACTTCTTATTTCTACCTTAATTACAATGGCGGTGGATACAAACTTGGCAAGAGAAGCAGCAGAAAGAATCAGTCCATTAGTTTCAATAGGACTTGCTATGTTTTTCTATTTCATAGTATTAACTAGTCCTCTTACAGTTTCCACAATACTCCTTATCAACCCTTTTTACTGGTGTTATAGGCTGTGTTTACTTTTGGTAGCTGGCAAATTCACTACTGAGGTGTTAATTTACTTCTTACTGATTGCAGGTTTGATGTTCGTTCTTATACAACTAGCAACAAGAGGAATTCAAAAAGAAAAGAGTTTATATCTAGAGTAAGAATATCAGTTTTTCTGCTCTTTTTTCCCTTCCACATCTAGGATGAAATCTCTGATTTTGTTAGAAGTCACTCTACTGTGAGTCTTATGGTAATGAACCAGATTCTCAAAGGTTGAATTAGGAATCTTCTTTGCAATATTGACACTTTGCTGATAAGAATGCATTTTATCTGTAGAAGCTGCAAAAATATAAGTGGGACATTTGATTTTGGAATAATCTACTTCTGATTTGTAGTTAAACATATGCAATGCACATTTCTTCATCCTTTTGGGTTTGCTGGTTGTCATATTTCTCTTATTAAGATAATATGTTCCTGCATCATTTTTCATATCAGTTCTGAAGTGCTTAAGAACTAATAGAAGAAAAGGTAAAAGGGGATAATAAAGCCAATGAGGAGCTACACTAAACAGAGCTTTCATCCATCCTGAAAATGCAAAACTCTCTACCGGACTGATTAGTATGAGTCCCTTAGGTGATGGATATCCTTTATCTAAATAAATCACAGCTACTTCACTACCGAAACTGTCTCCGAAAAGATAGTACTCATCGAAGTTGTAATTTTGGGTAATCTTGTAAATATCATCTGCATAGGTTTCCAAAGAGAAATCTGCATCTTTCTTTGAGTGTATTGCTGAGCTTTTTTCTCTTGACTCGATGTGATATACTGTACCTATCTCTGATAATTGCTTATCTAAATCAATCCATCCTATGAAATGAGAAACAAGGCCAGCAACAACTAGAATTTTTATCTTTGAATCCTTGTTTTTGCAGGGAATTTTGAAAACTCTGAGTTTTACTCCTTCCTCAACTTCTACATAATCTAGCATAAGCCATGGAAATTCTCTATAGTCTATTTTCCTCTTCGAGGATGTTGGAAGTTTTTCCAAAGGTATATCTTGCATATAATTTTAAATTGATTAAAACTCTTTTTTTAAGTTTTTTATGAATGAGCTAACAAAGGTTATTTGCTTAATTCAATTTTTACTTGTTCTAAGCTCTTTTGTAGATAATACTAAGAGCGGAATAGTAGCTAAAAACCTTGCTGCTGCAATAATTAACATGTAAACTTTCATTATAAATAAGAAATCATAGACCTCAAGCATCTTCCCAAATATTGCTCCACTAATGAAAGAACCTGCAAAAGTGACGATTCCTGTGAACAAATTATATGTTCCAGTATATGTTCCTCTCAATTCTGATCCTGAGATGTGCAATAATTCTGAATTTAGAGCAACCATAAAGAATCCATTCCCAATACCACCAAATATATTTGCGATAAGTATTATATGCCATGAGTTGGTAAAAGCTAATATTAAAGGCACAAAGCACAAAATAATGAAACCCAAAGCTGTAGTAAATTTCCTGCCTATCTTATCTGCGAATTTTCCACTAATCAATTGACCTAATGCGATAAACGCTGAAAAAACCGCTGAATATACTGCAACTTGCCAAGTTGTTGGAGAAACGCTATCCATAATAAAAGGGGCAATAGGCCATAAGAAACTCATCACAAACCACCAAAGTGTAGTTGATCCAAGAAACACTAAAAATGATTTATCTTTCAAGGGAAAAAATTGAGAAACTTTCTTTTTTGTTTTTTCTTTAGAATTAGTTTCTTTAATTAATAAAACAATGATGGCGGAAATTGCAAAGAAAAAGGATCCAATTAATATCATTGTTCGATATTTCTTGAGCAAGTCACTTGGTAATCTATCTGTAAGAAATCCGAGTATCAGCAGAATGACAGAGGAAGCGATGGTTGCTATCATCCCCAATTGGCTTATAAAACGAGTTCTAGTTTCTTCTGTACTCATATCCCCCTGTAAAGCATTCCAAGTTGGAATGATCATACTTAGACCTACAGAATACAAAGCTATAATGATCATGAAGATTAATGGACTAACTAACTGTGAAATCACAATAGTAGTGATTGTAGCAATTACGAATCCCAGTATCAAAACTATTCTTCTACCTATCTTATCAGACAACCGACCAAAAAATCCTTGAAGTAAAGTTGTCCCTAGATTTTGAATAGCTGTTATGAAAGACATCTGAATTGTAGTTGCTCCTATACCGACTGCAAGCAATATCCCATAATTATAATAGAGTTGTTGCCCTCCACTGCTTCCAACTGCTATAATTTTTGCAAAAAGTGTCTGTTTTTTTGTAGTCTGAGTTTCTAACACACTTTCCTCGTCTGGTTTCAAGATGTCCAATTGTGAGGATTATAATTAATAATAAAGTCTTTGCATATCTAATAGGAGGGTGATTAAACTAATTGAGTATTAATGAACCTTTAAATCTCAAAAAACCTTTAATATTTCCATAAAATACAGTGCTTACAGAAACTTTAAAAATGTAAATTCATCTCGAATGAACAAATAATAAGGTTACTTGAGGTTATTTAGATGAAAGCAGCGAAAAAAGGACAAAATCTATTCATTGTGACTTTTATCATAGTATTATTTTCTGTTGGAATTTTCTGGGGAACCGCTAATAGTTTTATAAAAATGCAACCTCCCAGTGATGGTTTGTGGACTATTACAGGTCAAGAGCTAATTGATTATGATGTTATTTTAAATGGTTCAGTCGATATTAAAGGAAGCGGAGAACTAACAATAAGTAATGCAAATGTTTTATTCGATTCAAATAGTACTCATTCTCTTACTATTAAAGTTGAAGGGACACTAATCATTGAAAATAGCAATGTTTCAGTTACAAATCTGGATTATGATTTTACAATTTCAGGTCAAGGAGGTTCAGTAATCTCAGTTACAGGTAGTATGTTGGATAACGTACGTGTTTCTTTACTAATCTGTGATTTCACAGTAGAAAGCAGTACTATAAACAATCTAATTACATTTAATGGATATTATCTAGATGAATTTATCATTACAGATTCAACTCTTCAGAATTCTCCAACAGGGATTAATTTAGTTGATTGTGATTATGTAACTTTGATTGGAAATGATTTTCTAAGCGTTGAATTTGGTATTAATATTGTTACCTCTGTTAATGCAACATTTACTGATAACCTATTTCAAGACATACCTACAGAAGGTATTTACGTAGAAACTGTGGAAGTAATCTATGCTACTAATAATGATTTTATAAATGTAACAACAGGTGTTCATGTAAAGGATAGAGAAGCACAGATTATCTCCAATAGGTTTGAACAGAACGAAGTAGGAATTTTTCTTGATAATGCCGATTTCAGTATTATAAGTCTGAATAACTTTACAGATATTTATGGTATATGTTTAGAAGTATCACTTGTAAGAGAAGTAGTCATTACGGGTAACCGATTTAGTGATTCCGTAACTTGTATTGACGCAACAGGATCTATTGAACCTTATCTCTACGGTAATGTTTTTGACAATGTTGAAAACGCTTTCGAAGCAACAAATTGTGATCATACTCTAATAGAAAATAATGATTTTATGAATATCATTAGAATAGGTATTGAAATACACGACAGTTGGTACGTAGTAATTTTAGAAAATAATTTCAATAATGCAACTGTAGCTATTAATATCTTTACTGGTAGAAAAAGCATAATACAAAGTAACAATTTCTTCCAAGTTGCAGAAGGAATAGGTGTTATTTCATCTAAGGAAATTGAGATTCTTGGAAACATTATTGAGGAAACTGTAACAGGAATATATCTTGAGCAAACACAAGAAGCTATTGTCACAGCAAACGGAGCTATAAAAGCAACATACGGACTATCACTTTGGTCTGTTAGTGATGTTACTCTTGCTAGTAATGGTGTATTTGATTCTAGATATGGATTCTCTATCTGGTTTTCTGAGGGAGTTAGATTACTAGGAAATGAAGTCAATACTTCTGAAATTGGTATAATAGGAAGAAGTAGTCATAGGCTTCAAATACGAGATGGTAGCTTAAAAGCTTTGAACATAGGAATTCAATTAATTGGAACTACTAATCCTATTATTACTGGAAATACTTTTGATGAAATACTTGGTGAAGCAATTGTATTAAAAGACAGTAGTGGTTTTTCAGTCTACCAAAATAATTTCGAAGATGTTGGATCTTATGCAGATATAATTGATTGTTTAGGCTCTTTCTATGAAGTAATTGATAATGAAACAGCATATGGTAACTATTACGAAAATGAAGTTGGAACTGATCCAGTTTATATTGATACAGTAGATACTATCGAAATATATGATGAATACCCATTAGGAACCCCATACGTAGTCAAACCTACAATTGAGTTTGTTACAAGAGACATTTTAATTCCAACTGATATAGATGATGTTACAGTTGAAACACAAATTTTCGTTCCTACAGGAGTAGCTATTACTGTTAATCTTGAGTATATAGGAAATTATGAAGATGATTGGACATCCTTAGATATCACATCTTCTGAAGATCCAGTTGGTCAGATAGGAACAATAAACAGATATTCTGGAATTATCCCTGCTTATCCTTACGATTATACTATAATCTATAGAATAAAAGTTCAATATATAGATCAAAGCGAAACTGTAGATGTTTTAACCGATAACAGCACCTATACAGTAATTGAATCACTTGAAACACCAATAATTATTGGAGATCCAGAGGTTTTGATAGAAGTCGAGGGTGAAGACGATATTGTAAACACAATAACAACCTCTTCATACTATCAAGATGAGAAATATATCATCTCTGTTTTCATCATAAATAGAACTGATATTGGAAGAATCGCAGGATTTAGACATGTCAATTTAACTTGGACTGAAATTAACACATTAACTAATGAAACTGAAAGCGCAAGTGCAATTATGTATTACAATGAAACTGCTGATGATAATATCTATTCTTTCGCATTTGAACAGGGTTATGATGCAGGCTTTCTGCTTGAATTCTTCATCTCTGTAGTTGATACAAATGGATCATTTTATAGGACAGTGGAGAATATAACAATGATAATTCAGTTCCCACCTGGTGAAACAGGTTTTGATACAATAACACTTCTAAGTATCGGAGCTACACTGTTGATTGTTCAGGCTTTAGTTATTATTAGAAGAAGACGAAAAAGAAAAGAGGAATAATAAATCTCCTCAATTTTTATTTCTTTTATTTT
>JAGLTP010000476.1 GCA_023135215.1 Candidatus Heimdallarchaeota archaeon | reverse complement strand
GATAGAGTAGTAATAGGCGTTTCTGATGAAAATACTAAAGATATCATGATGCAATGCTACGATGGATTCATTGCTCCTTTTGTTATAGTAGACCCTACATCTGCTGAGATGATTAAGTATGCTGCTAATACGTTTCTAGCTACTAAAATTTCCTTCTTTAATGAGATGGCGAATCTAGCTGAAAAATTCGACGCAGACATCTCTGTAATTACTAAAGCAGTTGGGATGGATCACAGAATATCAGAAAAATTCATGAACGCTGGAATAGGCTGGGGTGGTTCTTGTTTTCCGAAAGACATTCGAGCTTTGCTACATAAATCTAGAGAATTTGGGATATCTTCGAAATTATTGCAAGCAGCGTTGGACACAAATGAAGCTCAACCATTTGAAGCAATAAGACTTCTTAAGGAAGAGCTTGGTGAAGAAAAGCTAAAAAACAAAAAAATAGCAATCTTAGGATTGGCCTTCAAACCTAATACAGATGATATGAGAGAAGCTCCTTCTATTCCCATTATTAATTTACTTCTTAAAGAAGGAGCTAATGTGGTCGCAACAGATCCGATAGCCGTTGAAGAAGCTAAGAAACTTCTAAAGCATAAGAATCTAAGTTTCGTCACATCAGCTGATGAAGCCTTAACTGATGCTGATGCTTGTGTTCTCGTGACTGAATGGAGAGAATATACTCATCTCTCTAATGAACTCTTCTTAGAGAAAATGAAATCTCCAATTATCATAGATGGAAGAAGAAAATATAGTTACGAAAAAATGAGGGAAGAAGGAATAAGATATAGAGGGATAGGTTTAGGACAATAATCCAAAACTAACCCAAGTCTTTGATAGCTTTGTCGATTTCTTCTATCTGACTTTGTAATCCTTGTTTGCATTCCTTTAGATGTTTTAGTTTTTCTTCTTTAGTTTCTCCACCAGTAAATTTTCCACATTCATGTTTGTGTTCTTTGCATTTCTCCATTTTCAATTCAACCACTTCAATTTGTAAAGCTAATTACTTTAGATTTAGAAGTATTTATATATAAACACTTTCTAAAGTGTTCTTAAGTAACTAAAGAAATACAGAGTATTGTGAAAAAAATGGAGAAAAATAGTTGTGATAGCGATAATAGAATCTTTCCATGTTTTGTGCCTGCTCAAAGAATTCTGAATCTTGTAAGTAAGAAGTGGAGTATTCAATTAATTTATCTGCTTCGAGAAGGCAAACGATTTAGATACAATGATCTAAAATCATCTCTCCATACTGGTTGGAAAGAAGACAAAATCAGCGATGCTACTTTATCTACTCGACTTGTAGAACTAACAAAGGAAGGCTTTTTGCTTCGAGAAGTCTATCCAGAACTTCCTCCTAAAGTTGAATATAGACTTTCAGAAAAAGGAGAAAATCTCTCAAAAGCTTTGGAACCTTTGGTGGACTGGACAATAAAAATATGTCATGAAGAATAAGAATATGATATCTTATTCTGTTAATCCTCTTTGAGATTATAGCCAATAATCCTGAATTTTAATTCACTTGAGAACAATATAGGATCATAAATTCTCCTGCCATCAACGACACAAGGAGTTCTCATATGTGACTTAAAGAATGATGGTTCGAGATTTTTAAATTCATCCCATTCTGCACAAATAATTGCACAATCAGAATCTTTGATTACATCAATGACTGACTCTTTGAAAGTTATCACAGTTTTATCTTGCTCAAAAGCTTCTATTGCGGATTCTTTTGCCTTTGGATCATATCCCTTAACTACGGCTCCTTTAGCTACTACATCAGCTGCAATTCTTCTGCTTGGAGCATATCGCATGTCATCAGTTCCAGGTTTAAAAGCTAAACCTAAAAGGGCAATTGTTTTTCCTTTCAAATCTCCAAGTAGCTCTTCTGCAAGCGCAACTGCATGAAGTGCTTGTCTGTCATTAACATCTATAGTAGATTGAATTAATTGAGCATCTAACCCATGTGATCGAGCGAAAGCTACAATAGCATTCAAATCCTTTGGAAAACAGCTTCCACCCCAACCAACACCAGATCCTAGGAAACGATGATTGATACGATAATCTAAGCCTACACCATGAGCTACTTTACCTATATCCACACCAGGAACTAGTTCTGCAATCCTTGAGAGTTCGTTGATAAAAGAAATTTTTGTGGCAAGGAAACAGTTGTTACCATACTTTACTAATTCTGCACTTTCTATGTTCATCCTAATGATAGGACATTTTTCACCAATATGATCACCATAAAATTCTTCGTAAAGTTCTTGGAGCAAATCACCACTCTTTTCATCATACTCTCCAATAACCACTCTATCAGGCCAGAAAGTATCTTCGATCGATCTTCCTTCTGCTAAAAATTCAGGTTGCATGATCAATCCTATATCTTTCCCAAGTTCTTTTCCAGAATGATTCTTTAGTTGTTTTCCAACCATATTCCTACTTGTTCCTGGAACTACAGTAGAACGAACAACAACCAAATGAAAACTGTTTTTTTTCACCAGAGTTTTTCCTATATCGATAGCAGCTTGTTCCATGTAATCAAGATTAATTGATTTATCAATATGATTGAAAGGAGTACCAACAATTATCAGAGTCATATCTGACTTTAGAATAGCTTCTTCTCTACTAGTTGTGCAAACAAGATTACCTTGATCAACCACTTTTTTCAAAAGCTCTTCTAAACCATTTTCAAAGAATGGAGGAATCCCCTTGTTTATCATTTCAGCATTCTTC
>JAGLTP010000475.1 GCA_023135215.1 Candidatus Heimdallarchaeota archaeon | reverse complement strand
TAGGACCTGAAGGTTATGTTTCGAAATATAGAAAAATCCACCTTTTTGATAGAGAGAAACTCTTTTTCGAGCCAGGAGATGGTCCTTTCAAAGTGTATGATGTAAGGGGAATGAAAGTAGGATTGCTAATATGTTGGGATTGGATTTTTCCTGAAGCTACAAGAAGTTTAGCAATTCAAGGGATGGATGTTTTAGCTCATTCAGCTAATCTAGTTCTTTCTTTCTGTCAAGATGCAATGATCACACGTTCGATTGAAAATCAAATCTATACAATAACATCGAATAGAATTGGTTTGGAAACCAATCAAGAGTTTGAACTACATTTTAAGGGAAATAGTCAGGTTACATCTCCTGATGGGAAAAGATTGGCTCAAGCAAGTACTGATAAAGAAGGATCACAAATAGTTAGTATTGATCTTGAGAAATCTAGAAATAAGTGGTTAAGTGATAGAAATCATATTTTCAAGGATCGACGTCCAAATATGTATAAATTTCTAATTGAAGAAGAAGAGTTTTAAAATTGTGAACTCTAAGGAGCTTAGAAATGAAAAATACTCAAACTAGAAAAAAATCGCGAGGATATGTTCCTCATAAAGCCGCAGCTGAATTCCAACCTACAATAGATTGGTCAGTTGAGGAAGCAAAGGATTTATTCCTAAGCAAGATTTTTACGTTTGAGGTTGATAAAACATCTTACACAGATTGTATTGAGGGCATGCGAGAACTTCCTGCGGAAAGCATCAATATGGTTATAGCAGATCCACCTTTTGGTTTGAATTTTGGAGAAATGGAGACACTCTATAACCGAGATAGTGATTTGGTAGCTGAAGGATATCAAGATGTAAAAATAGATAATTATGCTGAATTCACAGAAAAATGGATATCAGAACTACCACGATTGTTAAAACAAGATGCGGGAGTATGGATTTTTAGTGGTTGGACAAATCTAGTAGATATACTAAATTCGTTAAAGAGAAACAAGTTGAAACTCATTAATCATATTATCTGGAAATATCAATTTGGGGTTTTTACAAGAAGGAAATTTGTTACAAGTCATTATCACGTTTTATTTGCCGTTAAAGATGAAAAAGAGTATTTCTTTAACAAGATTGAACATTACCCTCAAGATGTTTGGGAGGTAAATAGGGAATATGATAGAGGTATCGAAAAAAATGCAACTAAGTTACCTCCTGAAGTAGTTCACAGATGTATTGATTTTGGTAGTCGTCCAGGAGATTTAGTTCTAGACCCATTTATGGGGAATGGAACTACAGCTATAGTTGCCAAAAGCTCCTTCCGACACTTCTTAGGTTTCGAAGTAAACTTGAAGTTACAAAGCATAATAGAAAAAAACATTACTAATGCAGAATTAGGAAGTAGTTACATTCCTTATTCAGATAAACCAGACGAGCTAGTAAGAAAAGCAAGAGAAAGATTTGGAAAAAAATGAAATTAATCTTCTTCCAATTTAAAGCTTAGATTAACTTTGGCTCTAAATGCCTTAACCTTATCATCTTCCAATCTTACATCAAGCTTAATAACTTCAACTATTCGAAGATCTCGAATAGATTTTGATGCCTTAGCTACAATAGAATGAATCGCATCTTCCCAGGATGTGGGGGAAGAACCAACTAGTTCTACAACTTTGTAAACTTTTTCATCTTCCATTTTTATACCTCTAATAAATTATTTACTGAATTTAGTAATTCTTTATAGAATCAATATCGGATTTATTTAAACTTATTTCAAAATGACTAAATTGTCTGTCTTTATGAATTAATTTAAGTATTAAATTGTAATTATATATCTGGAGGATTATTGAAATGAAATCGAAAGCATTGATTTACATCATTCTTGTTAGTATTGGAGCTTCAATCGTTTTTGCCAATGCTCAAGTAACCACTAATACGCTTTTTAGTGATAGTGACTCATTATCTGGTGGTTACTGGATTAGATACCAGTATGAGGTTGAACATACAGATACAACAATTAGAGTAGACCTAGATTCATCAGAGCCTATAGATTTTGGAATCTGTGATAAAGACGAAATGGAAGATTGGCAAAATGGAGGATCTGAACCCTCTTGGCACGTTTATAGAACAAATGTTACATTAAACACTATTACTGTAACAGTGAATAAAGGAACTTATGATTTTGTACTCATAAACTGGGGAATTTCAATCAGTTATTATGATATAACCGTTTATGAATCCTATGATCCTTCTTCTACTAGCTTTGGTGACAAAATGTATATCTTCATAGGAATTGGAGTTGCAGTTATAGCTGTAATAGTGATTGCTGCATTTGTTAGATCAAGAAGGAGACGAGAAGCACCTGTTCAATATCAAACTCAAACAACTCAAGTTGGTCCTTACCAACCATTCACACAACAAACCTCTGAATATCAACCTCCAGCAAGCGAACAAACTATATTTGAAGCTAAACCCAAAGGTCTGCAAACATGTCCAAATTGTGGAGCTGATGAGGAAATTTCAGCAAAATTCTGTACAAATTGTGGTGGTAAATTAAATAGCTAATTTTCCTCATTTCTATTTTCTTCTCTTTATCTTTGGCGTTTCTTAAATGATGTTGGTCTTTAGAACCATTTTTAAAAGATACAATTTATCGAATTCTAAAGTTATACCATTATTGAAAAGGTGATAAAAATCACTTCAAAAGAAGAGGAAGTCTCTTTAGTTGCAGAAATGATTAGAGAATCAGAGTATCTTGTAGTTTTTACAGGAGCAGGTATAAGTACTGAATCAGGTTTAGCAGATTTCAGAGGAAAAGATGGTCTCTGGACAAGAAGAGATAAAGGCTTACCTCCTCCAAAATCAAAACATTTCGATGATGTGGAACCAAATCCAGCACATCTAGCATTAGTTGAGCTGCAAAACCAAGGGAAAATGAAGTTTCTAATTTCGCAGAATGTTGACAATCTTCACTTACAATCAGGAATTAAACAAATTCTAATCTCAGAACTACATGGCAATTATAAATTCGTTAAATGCCTAGAATGTGATTCGAGATTTAGCAGAGATGAAGTTGGTTGGATAAGAGATATTCATGGAAGAGGATCAAGAAAAGAACCTCCACAACCAAACCAACCTATCTGTGAAAAATGTCAAGGAAGACTAATATCTTCAGTAGTGGATTTCAATGATCCTATGCCGGAAAAGGAAGTAGAACTGGCGAAATATCATTGTATTGAGTGTGATTTAATGATTGTAATAGGTTCCAGTCTTTCTGTATTTCCTGCTGCTAAATATCCAAAACTTGCTAAAGACAATGGAGCAAAACTAATTATAATCAACATAGACCCTACAAGACAAGACCACTTAGCAGATCTGAATATCAGAGCAAAAGCAGGAGAATTTCTCCTAAAACTCATGAAAGAATTAGAAAATGTATGACATTTGTTAGTTTTAAAGAAAATATCGATTTTGTAAATGTCAATGATTTTTTAATCTAGAGGAGATTCTTGAACATAGGATACTCATAATTAAATAGGATATTGAAAAAGGGGATCTAGTATTTGTCTAATATCTCAGCTAAGGAAATAGAAGTAGTAGAAAGATTTATCCGAATAGGGGAATATTTCGAAGCTTTAGAGTTGATAGATATTATGATAAAATGGGAGAATCTTGATAATCTAGATCTCCAAAAAGTTAAATTAAATCAAGTAAATGTTTTTTTGGCTTTAGGAAGGTATAAAGAAGGTCTAAAAGCAATAGAAGGGATTATAACAGACAGTCACAAATCAGGTTTCAGGGAGATAGAGTTATCCGCGTTACTAATGCAATCAAAACTCCTAATTTATACTGGAAGATTTAAAGAATCTCTAGATAACCTCCTTAGAATAGAGCTTAAATTTGACACTAATCTTAAAAACAAAACTACTTCTTCTAAAACTCTCAGAGTGAGATTCTTAAGGTTAAAGGGGATATGTTACAGAGCAACAGGAGAAAATGAATTAGCTGAATCCTCAATGAAAGAGAGTCTAAGAATAGCTGAAGAATTAGAGAACGAGTTGGAAATCTCAAAGACGCTTGACAGACTAGCATTGCTGATTAATCCACAAGATACTGAAGAAGCACTAAAACTTTTGAAAAGAAGTTTATTCATTAGAAAGGAAATTGGAAATAAATATTTCCTAGGTCAAACTATGAACAGGTTAGGTATAGTTTATCTTAGAAAAGGTATGCTAGATGAATCATTAGCATATTATATTCGAGGTTTGGAGTATACAAAATCATATGGAAATAAAGATTTCCAGGCAATTATTAATATGAATATAGGAACTATCTATGAGAATCAAGGAAAATTAAACAAATCATTAGAAAATTATCTCAAGAGCTTGAATCTCTCAAGAGAAGTCGATAATAAAAGCATGATATCCGCTTCACTCTACAATATTTCTGCAATATATCGTCAAAGAGGGGAATTAGACAAAGCTTTAGAGTATCAAGAAGAGTGCTTAGTGGAATTTAAACACCTGAATTATTCCAATGGAATAGCTGCTTCTTTACATAATATAGGGATTATAAATTATCACAAAGGAAATCTTGAGAATGCATATAGTTTTCTCAAAAGGAGCTTAAGTATTAAAGAAGAAGCAAAGAATCAAATAGGTTCAGCTACCTCAATTTTTTATTTGATTCAAGTATCTTTAGATAAAGGATTACTGGATAATGCTAAGAATTATCTAAATAGACTAGAGATTATTAAAAACAAAACCGAAAATAAGCTTGTAAGTCAACAAAATTCTATAGCTGAAGCTTTATTGCTGAAGGATAGCGCTAGAATTCCAAAGAAAGCAGAAGCAGAAAAACTTCTAAGAAATGTAATTGAGAGTGATATCATAGATCATGAGATAACAACACTTGCATATCTCCATTTAAGTGATCTTCTTCTTGAAGAACTTAAATTAACCGGAGAGAATGAAGTTCTAGAAGAAATCAAAGTTCTCACAGACCAGCTTTTCGAGATATCGAAAAATCAACAATCATCATCATTAATGGCAGAAACATTGTGGCTTAAATCACAACTTTTCCTTATAAGTATGGAAATGAATGAAGCAAAACACCTATTGACTCAAGCTCAACTAATTGCTGAAGAAAAGGGTTTGAAAAGATTAGCATTAAAGATTTCAACTGAATATGACAAGCTTCACAATCAAATGAATAAATGGCAAACATTAATGAAAAAAGATGTTCCATTAACAGAAAGGTTAGCAATAACTGATATAGATAATCTTCTTATAAGAATGATAAAACGTGAAGAAATCACTCTACTTGAACATGAAATTGAAGATCCTGTCTTTTTAGTGATTCTCTGCAAAGATGGGCAAACATTATTTACTCATAGATTCTCAACTCTTTCAAAACTAGATGGTGCTCTTATTGGAGGTTTCATTGCTGCTATCAATTCCTTTGCTTCAGAGATACTCAGAGCTCCCGGAAACATAGAAAGGATAAAACACCAGGAGTACAATCTCATAATCAAAGCTCATGAAAAAATGCTTTTCACTTATGTTTACAAAGGACAATCTTATTCAGCTTTGAGTAAACTAAATAATTTTGTAGAACTAATCAAAA
>JAGLTP010000474.1 GCA_023135215.1 Candidatus Heimdallarchaeota archaeon | reverse complement strand
AGTTATAGCTAAATGTATCACTCTTGCTTACAAACTTATTCAAAACAAGTTTCAGATTCCAGGAGATGTAGACTTAATATCTCTAATCACTGAAATTATTGATACATTCTATCCATCTATGGCATCTAATACCAAACAAATGATTAACAAAGCTCTTGAATTAGCTTCATCTCTAATTGCATTTGTAACTGATTCAGATAGTGCAAAAATCTTTATCAAAGGGTCAGTAAATGACTTTATCGCAGATATAGGGGAAAATCCTGGAGAATTAGTTAAAAGTATTTTAGGAACTGTGATTCCATTAATCTCGGGAGAAACTCCGGATTCAGCTATTCTTGATGGAGTGGGAACAGTAATATCATTTATTGTCGATATGCTTTCAGGTGGGTTCGATTTTTCAATTCAGAACATATTGCAGACAGTTGTCAGTTTTGCTGGAATCGGTCTATCCTTACTGGATCCTGACATACCTATGAACATAGTTACTGACATCTTCAATTTACTCTGGTCAGACAAACCTGAATTTAACAATGTGTTTGATGTTGTTAAAAGTATCAAAACTATTCTTCAACCATTAATTCCTGCTAATATTCTAAATATTATAGACGTTGTTTTGACATTCTTAGGATCTGCTAAAGGGATTTTCAAAGATGGAACAAAATGGATAATGAATCAATTAGTTGGGTGGGTTTCAGGTAAAATTGCAGATTTACTAAACATGCTAACTAACAAATTAAATGACTTAATAACTAACATGGGATCGTTCCTAAGCTTCAAAGCAAACTTTACAGTAGGTTTTGGTAGTTATTCTGCTTTCTATATGAGTGTATTCTTTGAATTATCACCAGGATTTGCTATAAACAAAGAAGCGGTAATTGATCTTGTTAACGATTTGGTATTTCATGGATCAACGTTACTTGATTCAGATAATCTAGGGTATCTATTTAAGAAAATTCTAAGAGCAATATCGATAATCCCTATTATAGGAGCTGGTTTAGAAGTTAGTTCAGGGAATACAGGTAAGGATAGTCTAACGAATAAATTATTAGAATCTCTTGGAATAGAGCTTGAATTTTCTGGTTCTGCAGGTGTAAAATTGCAACTAATGAAATTAGAAAATGGAAAAATAAGTACAAGTGATTTTCTGAAACTTATAGAATTCTTTTTCAAATTTCAAATCTCTCTATCGAAGACTTTTCCAATTGCTGAATTTTTCCTTGGTCCTGCAGTATCAGTATTATCAAAAGTTGCAGAACATCTTGGATTAGGAGGAATATATCTCAAAATTACGTTTTTCATATCAATAGAAATTGTGAAACGGATAGAAACGGAGTTCCAAGGTGCTGCAGAAATATTAACGATTATAATTGGACTCACGGTAGCGATAATTTTAGATTTCTCTCTAGTGATAGTAGGCATAACGATAACGTTTGGATTTACGGTTACGCTGAGTTTTATTCAAGACTTCCTAGCGGGATCACCGCTACAAATTGTTCTTGAAATTGTTATTTTTATATCGGTAAAA
>JAGLTP010000473.1 GCA_023135215.1 Candidatus Heimdallarchaeota archaeon | reverse complement strand
ATTTTGAACATTTACTTCTTGCATCTAGATTGCAGTTTATACATTTCTTAATGGCAAGAGTAGAGCGAATTCTATTAGTAAAATAAACAATTCCTATAACTCCAGTAATTCCTGCTAGAATTTCTGCAATGATAATCAGTGTTCTTGAAATTGTTGTTGAACCTTGATTATTTCCTGAATTGCCATCTACTAGATTCTTTATTCTTCTTTCCATTTCTGGCCAAGTTTCTTCAGCAGAAAAACCTGTGGCACTCCATTGAATTTCTCCTTGTTGGTCGATGATATAGAAAGTAGGAATAGTCTCTGTTCCATAAGCACTGTTAATTGATCCACCTGGATCCAGACTCACTATCCAGTCCATATTTTCATCTTTTCTGAATTGAGAGACAAGTGATTGAGATTCGGAGTTATCAATATCTATTGAAATTATTTGTACTATATTATCAGAGTACTCTGTATAAATCTCTCTCAAATATGGAAGTGCTACCTTGCAGGGTGTACACCAAGTAGCAAATAAGTCGAGAACTACTACTCTACCCCGAAAATCACTAAGATAAGAAGAGGAACCTGAATCAACATCTTGAACTGTAAAATCTGGAGCTTGTTGTTCAATTACGTTTGTCTTTGATTGCTCTTCAGAGTTATAATATGCTTCTGAAAAATCTCCTATGAAAGAAGTAATGGAAAATGGAACAAGGAGTAAAAAGAATATAAGTAACGTTCCTTTTTGAAGCATAATACAGAAATCGTTATTGTATATTTTAGTATTTTCTAATTACAAAAGAATGTTAAGTGAATAAAGATTGAGCTTGAATCTTTTGTTTTAAGAATTAGAGTTCATTTTTATATTTATTTTTTATAGTTAGAGTAGAGCTATTTTAATCATTAAAATGACACAAAACTCTTTATAAGTATCTTTCACCTATATTTAGTAATTTCATTAATTGGAAAGTCATGGAAAAAATGTATCATAATAAAGTTAGAAGATTAAAATGCTTAATTCTTATAGCTCTATGCTTAACTTTCAGTTATTCTTGTATTAGAGACACTAAATCTTACTATCTTGCTAGTCTGGTTTTAAAAACAAAAGGTGGATGTATTTTACCTGAATATGGGTTGTTTATAGCACAATATTTACGTGAAATCGGTATAAAAGTTGAAATTCAGATAGAGGAATGGTCAGTTTTCTATGGAAAAGAACTCTCTAAACTAAGTTTTGACTTAGCAATTATTGATATGAGTTTTAATCCGTTTAATCCTGATCCTTCTACTTATTTCTCAATCAATGGTTCAAAAAATATCTTTGCTAGAAACCTTGATATCCCATATTTGAGTCATAGTGAAGAACTGTTGGCATTATTATATCAAGAAGATGAATATGGCAGGCAACAACTTCTCTATTCCTGGGAGCAATTATTGATGGATAAAATTCTATCTTGTTTTCCCCTCTTTTCATATCAAAAATATATTTCAACATGGTCTTCTTTGGAAGGATTTGACGTTAAATGGTCTTTATCAAACAATATGCCTTATCTTTCATTTAGTGAGACACATGAAGGGCAAAAAAGTATACAAGAGTTCGTATTCAGAGATTCGAATTTCATAAACCTCAATCCCCTTTTATATCTCGATGATGCAAGTAAAAATATAGTTAGTTTTTTAACTGAACCAATAATTCAAATTTCTCCGGAAAATGAATTATTATCAACGGGATTAATTTATAATTGGGAAGAGGTTAATGAAAGTTATTACCGCTTCTATGTGAGGGATGATGTATTCTGGAATCCTTCATTCAATATAACAGAGAGAACTGAAAGTTCTCCTCAGTTAGATATTGGATCTACACCTCTTATGAGTGGATTAAAAGGTGATTACAGTAATGGTACAAATCAAAGAGTAAAAGCTAGAGATATAGCATTCACACTTCTTGCTTTAGCTACAAAAGACACAAGTATTTATTATAATCAATATAGGTGGATAAAAGAGATAAATCTAGATCCAACAAATGATTCTATTTTTACAATGTTAATAGATGCTAATCCTGAAACAGAGGAACTTGAGATTTTTCAAGGTACTCACTTCAATTTCAGTTTTTTGATGAGTGTTCCCTGTTTACCAGAGTTTTTCTTGAATTCTAGTGACGAAACTGTTAGTTATACTTCAGGAAACATACCAGTAAAAGGACTTTATAACGTAACGGATTCAATTCAGTGGAATACATATAGTTACTCAGCTTTTGGGTGTGGGAAATATATGTTAGATTATGTATATCGAAACGATAAAATAGTTTTGGAAAAAAATCCAAACTGGTTTGGTATCGGACCGAGAGAAGGAAAGAACCAATCATTATCAATTGATAAAGTATTAATTAGAATAATCCCTGATGATTCAGTTTCTCTTAAGGAATTTAAAGAAGGAAAACTAGATCTATTTGACATTTCATCTTTCAGATTAGATAGATTAGAAATGGAAATTGATAAAAGATTTGAAATTCATTCTACTCTCTCAAGTGACATGTCTTGTTTGGTATTTAACTTAGATAGATCTTTTATCGGAGGTGCAGATAATTATGTCTTTCTAGATATTCCTGGAAAAGAAGAATACACAAAAGGCGTTGCAGTTCGTAAAGCAATCTGTTATGCGATAGATCGAGAAGAGATGAATGAAGTTTTTCATGATGGGGAGTATATTGTTTCTCATAATCCTATCCCGCCATTTTTTTCATTCTATTATTATGACAATGTTATCAAGTTCTATCGTGATTTAGATGCTGCTTTCGAATGGTTTCGTGCAACTGGATATGGGTATCGTACTATATATTTCCCCGAAGATCATAGTGATGCTTTCTTTATTCTTACATGGGTTATTGTTGCCGCTGCTAGTTTACAGGTACTAGTTATAATTTTAAATCGTTTAA
>JAGLTP010000472.1 GCA_023135215.1 Candidatus Heimdallarchaeota archaeon | reverse complement strand
TGTCGGTGGTTTTCTTGATGGATACCTCTTCTGGTTACCTCTTTATCAATCGTCTGGAGAAACTATGCATCTAATTGCTATGATACTTTTATTTGCTGTAGCAGGACTATGTGTCATTGCTTTAATAATTGCCCTATTTGGCATTCCAAAAGTAATGTGGATAATCTTAGCTTTCCTGTCTCTTGCATGTGTAGTAGTTCCAATGCTTATCTCCGTATTTCAAGGAGCTGCATTTGAATACTTTAATCTTACATGGTATAATGCACACATGTGGGATTTCATAGGCTTCTGGTTAGCAGCAGGTGGTTCATTCTTAGCTTTTGTATTTGGATTCTTCGTACCAAAGAAGATTTAATTGCAAAAAGATAAATCTACGACTAATTAAAATAAAACAAAGAAAAACAACGGAGAAGGATTTGTATCCAAACTCCTTTATTTTTTTATATATTTAAGTTTACGACTCTATTAGTTCAAATTTCTCCAAATTTCTCCAAATTCCGACAGAATATAGTAGGATGGCCTTTCTCTCAAAGTTTAAATATGACTACTAACACACTTAAGTCTGATAACTTAAAACAGTGTGTTATCTAATGTCCAAGAAAAAGAAGGGAATCGAAATGTTGATCGTAAAAGCTAAACTTAAGGAATATATCAAAAGCATAGGAGATTTCAATGTTTCCGCTGATTTCTATGAAGAATTTAATAAGAAAGTTGCAGAGCTCGTTAAGCTTTCTGTTGGTAGAACTAAAGCTAATGGCAGAAAAACAGTTGCAGCTAGAGATGTATAATCTTTAAAATTCATAAGAGATCAAAAGAAAATTAATCTTATTGAAAGCTTGACTGCTAATAATTGTTTAATATTTACAATTTCTACTTTTTTTTATTTTTTTAAAAATTTTATTCAAATGCCGACAATATATGCTTAGAATGGTTGTAGCCTCAAACTTTAAATACTACTAGAGGTCTATATTCAGTTGATAACCAAGGGGGGTTATCCATATGGGTAAAGATGTTAAGGAAACCTTAATCGTAAAATCCAAAGTTCGTGAATATGTCAAAAGCCTTGGAGAGTTCAATGTTGCAGGAGACTTCCTAGAATCATTAAATGTCCAAGTAGCTAAACTACTCAAACATGCTGCTAAGAGAACAGCGGCTAATTCTCGTAAGACAGTTTCAGCGAGAGACATATAAGCTCGACAAAAGAAAAAGCCGGAGAATCAGAGACCTCTAAGCCAATTTCTCTTATATTCTTCCGGTAATAATAATCTAAACTTTCCCTCTTTTATTTTTTTTCATACATTTTTTTCAATTCAATTCGATAATGCTTTCGTTAAATATTCTTTTACATATTTTCTACGCAAGTAAAAGTAGCTTCTAGTTTGATTTTAGAAAAAACCGACCAGTAAAATTGTTCATACAATAAAGAAAAATAGTACTTTATTTTTGCATTACTAAATGAAGCTTTCTGGTACTTTTTGTAAAGCAAGATTCATCAGAAGACCTAATCGATTTCTCTCCTATATTCGTCTAGAAGAATCAAATCAGGAGGTCGAAGCTCATGTTCCGGATCCAGGAAGATTAAAAGAACTATTCATTCATGAAGCTGAGCTAATAGTTAGAGAAGAAAACAAAAAGGATCGGAAAACGGCATTTACTGTGGTTGGTGTAAAAACGGGTGAAATCTGGGTAAATATTGAATCTACTTTCACAAATCGAATCTTTGAAGAGGAATATGAAAAACTATCTGTATTCAATGATTACAAAATTGAAAAAGCAGAATTTACTTTCGGTTCTAGTCGTTTTGATTTTCTGATGAAAAACAAAAAAACAAACAAAGAGGTTTTGGTCGAAATAAAGGGAGCAACACTTGTAAACGAAGGTTTAGCTCTCTTTCCTGATGCACCTACTACTAGAGGAACCAAACATTTACGAGGATTAAAAGAGGCATTAGAATATGGATATGAAGCGTTTATCATTTTCATCATAAAAAGAGAAGATGCTACGAGTTTTTCACCAAATCGAGAAACTGATCCGTTATTTTCGCAGGAACTTCTAATTGCAAAGGAAAAAGGAGTAAAAATCTATGCTTTCAATTGCTATTATGATCCAATAGAAAGAAAAGAAATAAGAATCTTAGGAGAAGTATCAACTAATATCTAGGATTTTATCAACTGAATATTCCTTCCAA
>JAGLTP010000471.1 GCA_023135215.1 Candidatus Heimdallarchaeota archaeon | reverse complement strand
AAAGGACAACCAGATATTGCAACGAGACAGTTTCTCAAAAAAATAGATGATGATTTGAAGCTCCCCATTTTTGCGGTTATGGATGCTGATCCTTATGGATTCGAAATCATGAGAGTTTATAGTGTAGGGAGCAAAGCACTAAGCTTCGAATCTAGTCATTTAGCAGTACCAAGTATTAAATGGTTGGGGCTTCTTCCAAGCGATTTAGCTCCAGAAAGTGGTTTTGATATTCCTAGTAGCACTCTCCTAAAAATGACTGCTAAAGATACTCATAGATCCAAGCTTATGCTAGAAGAGGAATTTGTAGTAAGAAAACCAAAATGGAAAGAGCAGTTAGAGATTCTAATTTCCAGTGGGTATAAAGCTGAAATACAAGCTCTGAATGCTCGAGATCCACAATTTATAACAAATTTCTATTTACCTCAAAAGATTGAAACAGGAGATTTTATCTAATATCAATTAGATATATAGAAAATTAAAGAAAAAAGATTTATTAAGTGAAACTTAGTTTACTATTTTTTCTTCAAAATAATCTCAACTGTAGAGACAGTCTTAGGTGGAATTCCTTCTACATCGCTTGCGATATCTTCAGACCCAATATTAACAGTGCTTACTTCAACCATGTCTTGTAAGAATTTTCTGCGAGTAATTTCTGCAACATCAACTGCTTTAGATATTTGTCTCCCTCTAGCTTGGATATTACAGCTGTCATGCTTATTTAGTATAGTTACAGCAACGAGAACGTAGCTAATTGTGTTCTTCTTACCGATGTAGATTATTTGACGCTGTTCTTCACTTCTAGCTTTAGGAGCAGGTTTCTTCTTTTCCTTTACTTTTTCGACTTTTTCTTCGACTTTTTCTTCAACTTCTTCTTCAACTACTTCTTTTTTTTCATCTGTCTTTTTCTTGCTCATATAATACACCTGTAAATCGGTTGTCTTTAGTTTGCTTATGTTTGAATTAGGACAAAAAGCCATTTCCATGTTTAAAAGGTTTTCCTTAAACTATTGGAATCGAAATTTCATCAATACCTAAAGACTGAAAAAAACTTTAAGTAATAATAATTAAAGGTCATTAAAATGCAGAAGAATATCAATAGAATGATGCTTGACACTCTCTTTATTCCTGTGGTCATACTTGTTCTCTCTGCATTAAATACAATGATTACCTTGTTCTCTACCAAAGATATTGATTTAAGCTTCTACTTCCTTGAACATGGTTTCATAATTTCAATAATAATTTATTTCGTTTCCGTGTTCTTTTACATTTTATATGGGTGGAAAATCCGAAGATGGTTCATAAAAAACAAAAAAGATCAAGGGGATAATGCTCTTGCACATCTGTTTAAATTCTTCTTACCCTTATTTGGTATTATTCTGATTTATACTATTATTATTTATTCGACTATATTCAGAGATAATTATATCTTAATTACAATCTCTACAAATCTACTTCAGTTTCTACAGATAGCAATATTGAGTTCTTTAATTGGGATCTTCACTTATCCGAAAATAGAACAACATCTTGGATTATTAATCCATAAAGAAACCCTCTTACCTGACGAAAGGAAAATAGGTTTGGGGTCACTTGTCAAACAATCCCAGCATTCCATAAATAATCTGTGGAAAAATAGTATGATTGTTGTAGCAATAATGCTTGTCGTTTCTAATTTTCTTGTTTTCCTTGTCTTCCCTTCAATACCTTCTGATACGGTTTTAGCTAATCTCTCTTTTACCTATCCAAATTTCTTTTACACCTACAAAGCCGAGTTGGGTTTTAGACAAGAGTTTTTCGTATCAACATCTATTCCATCAAGGTTTATAGTTGATTGGAAACTTACTCAATCTTTGATGTGTTTAGCTCTCTTCGGTATTTTTATTCTATTATTCTATTTACCTAGAAAGGACAAAGAAGTATCATTAGAGGAAGCATCATTGGCTGTGGAAAATTTTTCTCCCGAGGAATCCATGGATGATATAGCATTCAACATTCTTTCTCCTGATATTCATTCAAAGGAATATAGTCCTCCATCAGCTTTATCCAGATCTTCGAAAAATAGAACAGAGAAGTTCATCAAACGAATAATGGTCAGTGATATCATTCCTGTTTTGAATTTGGCTTGCTTAAATCTAGCTTTAGCTTCTTTCATAATCATAATTCTTCTTAATTTAGGAATTCCCATTGCATCTCAGATAGAAATCAATTATGATGTATTATACGTGCAGCTGTCACAATTATATTGGGCTGGTTTTAATGAAGAAATAACATACCGTTTTCTTCTATTTGGACTACCTCTATTTGTTCTAAACGGTATCTTTTATGGTATTATTAAACTATCACAATTACTGTTTAAAAGAAACAAAAGAGATCATTCAAATCCATCTAAATTTACAAAGTATATACTTGAAAAAAACCCTAAGAATCCCCTCTTTTACTTAACAGGACGCTGGAAGAAATTAGGAATAATTGATTTTATTTTTCTTCTCTTCTCATCCTATAGTTTTGGATATGTACATTACCAATTAGGATATCCTTATTGGCAAGAGGGGAAGATTTTCCAAGCTGCTGTTGCTGGACTAATTTTTGGATATGCTTTCTATAAATATGGTTTACATGCAGCAATTTTCTTACATGTAGTCAACAATTTCGTAATAGGTATGTTGCTAACACCAAATTTAGGTTTGATTCTTAACGGACAAATTCTTGTGCTATTGATTACAGCCTTAGGGGCATTATACATGATTTATATATTTTTACTCCCTCTTTCCGCTGTTTTCAATTTTATAAATAATAAACTAGGACGAACAAAGCATTTATCTAAAAACAATATAACTAGTGAGACGGGATAACAGTGAGCTATGGTCAGAAACTATTTTTAAAGGTCATTTTAGCAGGAGAAGCTGCGGTTGGAAAAACAAGTTTAAGACGTTCATATTTAGGTGAAGGTTTTATCACAAAACATCTTGAAACAATCGGTGCTGATTTTGCTTCTTTACCCAAAGAAATTTACGATTATTCAGTTTTATTTCAAATATGGGACATTGCTGGTCAAGAAATTTTTGAGAAAGTTCGTATGATGTACTATCGAGGAACCTTGGGTGCCTTAATGGTTTTTGACGCTACAAAAATTTCAACACTAAAAACCTTAGATAGTTGGGTGAAGGAATTAGAAACAGGTACAGAAAGAGGTATTGTTCCCTTCTATGTTTTGGGTAACAAAATGGATCTTCTTTCTAAAACAAAACGAGCAAATGTTAAAGAAAAGGCATTAGCATATGTTCAAGATTTAAATAAGAAATACAAATCTAAAGGATTCAAAGTTAAATACTATGAAACCTCTGCAAAAACTGGAGAAAATGTTCAGCAAGTTTTTGAGGATCTTGGTTCTGGAATTATAGATTTCATTAAGTACCGAAAGAAGCAGAGGGGGCAGAATACTTGAATGAAGAAGAGCTCAAAAGACTCCTCTTGAAAGAAGAAAAAGTAGAAAAAATACGTCTGGAAAACATTAAGGATTACTACTTTCTTATTAAGTTTCTAACAGATAAGGAGACACTAGTTAGAGTAAATGCTACGAAATTGTTATTTAGTGCAGATTATATCCCGACAGATAAGATAATAGAAGAATATCTTAAAAATCATGATACCTTAATAAAAGATGTAATAGTAAACAAACTTCAGTATTTCATTCCTATTCTTCATACTTACTTAATCAAGAATGAAAGTTTTGATCTAATCTTCGATATACTTTCCACACTTCAAGCTAAGAAGATTTTTTCTGCTATTAGTAAAGCACACATAGTAACTCCAGTGCTTGCAACTTTAACTGAAATTGCTATTAGAACCTGCCATTCATCTTTATCAAATTACAATGATACTTTCATTAATTTTCATTTTATTGATGAACAATCAAAAGAATTAAAGAAAATTCTCTCCTATAGATTAAAACAGACTAATCCTATTTTCACGGAACTTACCCTTCTTACTATTACTCAATTTCCTGAACTTGCTTATCTTTTTGTAAAACAAGTTCGTGAAATAATTTTGACTTCCAATGTTGAAGAACATATTAAATATGGCTCAATTATTTTGATGCATCTAGATGAACCAAAGCACGCTGATGTATTAGTTTCTAGACTCTCAAATTTCAAAGACGCTGTAGATACGCAATTAGCTATTATTGAAGCTTTAGGGAATTTAGGTAGTGAAAAAGCAATTGGGATACTTGTCAACCAATTTGAAAAAGGTGATCCCGCTGCATATTATGCTGCAAGATCTCTTGCCTTAATTGGAAATGGAGCTCTTCCAAGCTTGATTACTGCACTTGAAAAAGATAGAAACATTCCTTACATAATTGAATCTATGAAAAGAATAGGTGAATCAAGCTATGATTACCTAATGGGTGCTCTCCAAAAAGGTAAAAGGAATGTCAGGAGAAATGCAGCACAATGCTTAACACTAGTCATGAGTCAAAAGTATGGTTACGAAGGTGCCATAAGATTATTAACAACTCAGTTAGCAGGAAAGAATCCATCGATTCTTGAAGCTGTTACTCAAGCTCTACTCACTCTAGGTACCCCCTCAATAAAGGTTCTAATTGAAGAACTGATTGATGATGATTTGCAACTCAGGAAAAATGCAGTAGAAGTTTTGCAGTATTTTGGTACAAATAATATCGAACTTGCTCTTGATGGTTTCCTCGAAAGTGATCTTATCCAAGGTGTGAAACTTGGAATTATTCTTTATCTATACTACCCATCAAAAGAGCTACAAGAACTAGGCTATTCATTTGCTTTCCATAAAGGAAAAATAAGGTCTAAAGACGACGTAATCTTCGCTTTACTAACCAAATCATTGAAAGAGATAGATCCAGAAATTCGAGAAAAATCTTGTGATTTGCTGTCTCATCTAGGTACTAAGTCTGTTCCTATCCTCTCATCAATCTTATCTGATCCCAACATAAGACTAAGAAGAAAAGCTGTTGAATCTTTACGAAAAATAAAAAGTAAAAGAGCTCTAATTTCATTAATAAAAGCTGCAAAAGATCATGATGACGGTATAGCGGAAATCTCAACAAGAGCTCTTGGTGAATTACAGGATCCAGGAGTTATTGATGTTATCATTAACAATATGAAGAGATCTAAGGCTTTAGTCAGAGAAGCTTCAATCTATGCTGCAGTTAAAATAGGTTCTCCTATTGTAAAGAAGCTCTCTCAACAATTAACGTCTTCAAATCATCATCTTGTAAAATCTACTATAAATGCATTAAGCAAAATGGAAAGTAAAACACTTGAAATAATTCTCCCTAATCTAAAAAGTGCTGAAGATAAATGGTTCAATAATCTACGTAAAGTTGTTGAAATGATGGGAAAATCAGCAATTGGACCCTTGAGAAAATTCTACAAAAAGGAAAGGAACAAGAAAGCAAAAGAACGACTAGTTCTTCTCCTTGCTATTGCTCAGGATATTGAAATAATACAAGAAACAATCAATCAAATAGTTGAAGGAAATGCTAGGATTGGAGTTTCTTCATTAAACTATTTAGGTGCAAATAGTGTCGATAGTATAGTTAAAGAATTAGGCAAAATGGCTGCGAATCCAAGGAAACTATTCATAGAGAAATCTAAGGGGTTAAGGGCTGAACTCGTTGTTGGTATTTTAAATAAAATAAAGAACAGTAAGAAACTCAAGTCTATAAATAAGCTAATCGTTAAATCACATACACGTGTAATAAGAAGATATTGTCAAGACAACCATATTAAGTACAGTGAATTCACAGAAGAAATGGTAAATTAGTAGAATCTAGAAATTAGTTCCTTGTTAATAGATTAAGAAAATTAAACTCACTAATTTCCTTTAATTTATCCGCAGCGATTAAATAAGAATAATTCTCTGCAAGAACTGTAATCAAGGAAAGTTCAGTCTCTACTGGGAGAGACAAGTAATGAATGTTGGAAGAACTTAAGGCTCCAAGTGATTTACTCAGATCATTACATTGCATGTGTTTAACAAAGCTGGAATCAGCAATTTCGAGTTTTCCAAGATGTGGAAAGACCTTTTCAAAATCTTTCTCTACTTGCATTATATTCTGCTCTTCATCATCCTTGTCAAACAATCTAAAGATATGAAAATAACCTGCCTCTTCCAACCACATATAGGAGTTATTAGTGAAATCAATAAGATTTATTCTGGGAAATTTTTCAAAAACAGGTGTTGAGATATCCAGAGCGAAAAGTTCTTCATGAAAGGAAGAAGAAAATAGCTGTTTTGATGTAATTGTGATGACTTTATTGGCTGTATATTTGCTTTCTTCCGAAAACAATTTTCTGTCTTTCACATTTAATTTTAGATTTCCCGATTCTTTTGTAATAATAACGTTATTTTCTGCTGCAAACTTCTGAAAAGCATGCGATAATTCATTGACATTTGCACATGTTATTGAATCAAATATCTCCATAAGATATATTTCTTCTTGACGAGAAATAAAGGGATAATAGGTTGAAATATCATTTATATCCAAAACATTATGTTTGATATCTGTTTTTTCCAGTTTTGTCTTATGATTCTCCATTAGTTTCTGGGAATTTCTTCCTCTATAAGTTGTAACGAGTGGATTTGTTGAAAACTCAAACACTC
>JAGLTP010000470.1 GCA_023135215.1 Candidatus Heimdallarchaeota archaeon | reverse complement strand
AGATTGTGACCAAAAAAAATAGGAGAGTAGAATAGTCACATAAAAGTTTCAATTTTATTTCTGCAGAATAATGAAATAATTTGAATATTTAATCTCTTCCTTTTCTTTGCCTATGCAATTAGTTTTTTAATTAGTGAGAAACATTCAATATTGAACTGTATGCTTACCGATGATATGACTTGTCCAAAATGCTTTACTGGAAATATAACAGTATTAGAAAAGAAGGAATCTTATCATTTGGATCAAGGAGTATATTACAAAATAATCAGCGTTACACTTGTTTGTAAGAAGGGGTGCTGGCATAATTGGCACGAATATTACAAAATAGAATTAAAAAATTTTGCAGATGAAGAAAGGATAACTAGATTACCTATTTTTGAGGAAGAAATAATTACGCCAGGAGATATAAAATTACAGGAAAGCGAGGAATAGAGCTATCAACTAACTTCTGCTTTTATTGCTTTATAAATCCAGTTCATTATTTCTTCTAGAATTGTTCGTGGACATGCGACATTTACTCTTTCAAATCCTTCTCCACCAGAACCAAACATTGCTCCATTATCTAGTGCTACTTTAGCCTTTTTCAATAAGAACTCCTTTCTATCTTCATCATTCATTCCCAAAGAACTGAAATCTAACCATGCAAGATAAGTCCCTTCAGGTTTGACCATATCAATATCAGGTAATTTCTCTTCTAGAAAATTCTTCACAAATCTGAAATTATCCTCAATATATTCCATCACTTGATTTAACCATTCTTCTCCCTCATTGTACGCTGCTATCAAAGCAACGATTCCAAAAGTATTGGGAATCATCAAGCTATTCTTCCCTACGATACCATGTTGAAATTCATCTCTCATCTTTTCATTTGAAATTATTACATTTGATATCTGCAAACCTGCCATATTGAACGATTTACTTGGAGCTGAACAGACGATAGATCTATCCATATATTCGTCTCCAAGATTCGAGAATACAGTGTGTTCATATCCAGATAGAACTAAATCATGATGAATTTCATCCGATACAACTAACACATCATTTTCTAAGCAAATATCTCCCAGTTTCTTCAATTCAGCTTCTGTCCATACTCTTCCAACTGGATTATGAGGGCTACAGAGAACAAACATTTTTGTTCTTGGATCTTTTGCTTGCTCTTCAAAACCTTCAAAATCAAAAATATATTTTTTGTTTTCATATTTCAATTGATTGTTAAGCATTTGTCTCCCATTATTTTGAACAGCTGAAAAGAATGGATAATAAACAGGGGATTGTACAATGACTTTATCTCCAGGATTAGTAAAGGTTCTAATCATAATGTTGACTGCAGGCATCACACCTGGACTAAAAACAATCCAATCTTTTTCAACATCACAGTTATGTCTTCTCTTCATCCAACCAATTATTGAATCATAAAACTCAGGAGTACCATGCCAACTATAACCATAAATCTGTTCAGCTGCTTTTTTCTTAATAGCTTCAATTACAGGTTCGGGACATTGAAAATCCATATCTGCTACCCAAGCAGGTAAAACATCTTCTGTACCAAAGAACTCTTTCAGTACATGTTTATCCCATTTAACTGAATTAGTTTTTGTTCTATCTATTACCCTATCGAAATCGTATTTCATTTCCAATCAAATTTTGAACTGAAGAACTTTCTTTTAAATATTTGGAGTGAATAAGAGTTATTTAAATCCACTGAAATTTCTATTTATTTACATATTTTTCAATTTTGTTTGCTATATTCCTTTAAAAGAGTTCTCAATTTTTGATTTAGGAAAAGTAGGTGATCGTATGACAAGGAAATTTGAAGGTACCTCTAGTCACAAATTAATGACAGTATTAGAAAAGAATAATCCGTTAACTCAGAAAGAATTAATAAAGAGAGCAGATCTTCCTGCTAGAACAGTTAGATATGCTCTTAAAAGATTAATTGAACTAGGAATTATTATACGAAGAAATAATCTACAAGATATGAGAAGTGTTTACTATTTCTTAGCAGAGAATTAGAAAAAAATTTCAATTCTTCTGATTTGCGTATAGTTTCAAGAAATTCATTTGTCTATCTATAACACTATTAAAATTATATTTCATTCTATTTCAGAAGAAAAATCAATAGTTTTTTAAATATTTACCAGAAAATCTACCCCATAGTTTTTTATTTGTTTAATTTCAATTAATTTGATGAATGTAGAACATGTAAATCTTGATATCAAGATTACTCCAGAAGAATCTTCCTTAACAGCAATAGCATTGATTAGTTTTAATAAAGTTAAATCGAAAATTAGTGGAGTTATACTTAATCCAGACTTATCTTGGGATAAGGTTATAGCAGTCCATGATAACAAGGAATACCAGCTTAAACCTATTGAAATTGATATTCCAGAAGACATTCTATACCGAGTAGCTAAAGCTTGGGAATTTAAACTACCATCTGAATTGAACAATCTAGAAAATTTGACTGTTTCATTTACATATTTTGGTAAAATAATGAATACTACGTGGGATTTGAGCTACATTAATTCAACAGAAGTCGAATTAGCAGATTATGGATTATGGTATCCCTATCTCAATAATATGTTTTTCTCATTTAATCTAACTCTACATGCACCAGAGGATTGGATTTGGATTTCCAATGCTTATTCGAAACCATGTAAAGACTGCTTTAAATGGAGAAATTCAAATCCACAGTCAGGTATTGTGCTAATTGGTTTTCCTGAGAAACAAGCTATACTTGAAAGAGAAAGCGGAATTTTAGAAGGATCAAAGAAAAACTTTGATAAATTCAGTCCATTAGAAACCGAATTTAAAAAAATAGTCAAGAAACAAATCGATTGGTTAGGCTCTCCAAATCAAGAAAATTTCTCAATAGTATTAGTACGAAGGGAAAAAGGAGGGGCTTACGTAAGAGGGAATCTAATGATCTATCCTGAAGAATTACCTGAAGAGTATTTCACTAAACACAGTAGAAATGTTATTACTTCATGGATACACGAACATTCTCATCTATGGTTTAACAAATCACCTAGTGAAAACTGGCATAATTGGATAGATGAATCTCTAGCAGAGTATAGTGCTTATCTGATGGCAAAAGAACATTTTGGTGATGAATTCTTTGACACAATAATTCGCAGAAGAAAAGAGATAATAAAAGAAACAGAAGAACTCCCAGCGATTAATTCAATTAATAGATTACACGAGAAATCCTATACATTATTCTATCATTGGGGAGCTCTAATTCATGAATCGATTAGAGAAAAAATAGGTACAGAGCTTATGAAAAAAGTAATTAGAAATTTCGCTCAGAAATCACTTAATAGAAAACAGGTTGATACAACTGATTACATTGAGAGTTTAAACGAAGTTACAAAAGAAGATTGGACAGATATTATAGATAAAAAGGTATCTTCTATTCCAGATACTGGAAATTTATGAGATTATTTTATAAAATCAACTAGAGTTTTCTGTGTGTAACGTTTCTTGTTGGGACCTTTCAAATCCTTTAATTGATTAATATCGACCAAATATGAAGAAGCATTGGGGATTTTGCTATGATCTTTTCTTAAAATAGATTTTATTCCCCCATAAGACATGTAGATATCAGAATAATTTGAAACTAGTTGAACTGCAGTTTCTCTTACTTCCTTTTCTTCATAAAATAATGCTGCAGACAAAGGAACTATCGCAGAAGGATCCCTCAAATCTTTCAAAGCCCTGATTAAAGCTTTAGCAGCTGGTTTACCTATTCTCTCTAAAGCATAAACTGCATACTCACGAACAATCACATCTTCTTTCTCATCTTTGAGTGTAGCGATTAAGGGTTCAATTGCTTTTGGACTACCTATTTTTCCAAGAGTTTCTGTTGCACATATGCGGACTCTGCTTCTATTATTTCCTAGTTCGAGGATAAGTGGATCAACTGCTTGGTAACCTATTTCTTCTAAAGCTTGAGAAGCCATATAGCGAATATCTTTATCTTCATCTTTGAGAGTATCAATTAAAGGTTCGATTATGGGGTCTCCTATTTTGATAAAAGCAGAAATAGTAGATTCAATTTTAGAAGTATCTTCGGATTTCAGTTCACCTAATATCCTATGAAAGTCTTCTCCACTTTCGAATCTTTTTATATATTTGTCTACGCTCATAATGAACCCTGTCTGTTACTAAGATTGAACCTCAACAAAGACGAGATTACAATCCCATATATAAATTGTATCCTTGGTTTTAAATGTAAAGCAAAGTGTCGGAAGTCTAAAGAGTATTTACAAATATATTTTTGTTACACTGTATTTTGAACCTAAACCTAATAGAATATCTGTTTGGCAAATAGACTGCAAAAAAATAAAACCAATCAGAATCTGAAAAAACATCTTATTTTGATTACCACCTTCTTGTAAGATACATCACAATTTTCAAGAAGAAATATTTTAACTCACCCACCTTATTAGTTGGACGAACTTCCCGTATACCTACCTTGATGCAACGTTTTAGAAATCAAAAAGTTGTAATTCCTTAAGTTTTTAAAGTCCCCAAATCTCGAAGTACCTGAATGAGAGTAAAATTAGATGCAAACAAGGTTGTAGCAGTAATTATCGCTTTAGGCTTTCTATCAGTTACTGTAATTGTACCCATGGTAATGACTAGAGATAAAGTCAAGATATATGAAATACTCTCTGATGATGATTTTAAAAAATATAAGTTTGTGGGAGAAGGTACAGAGGAAAATCCATTCATTATTGAGAATCTTAACATTGTTGAAGCTAGAAAAAGAGCAATTGTAGTCAAGTTTACAAGTAGTTATTTCATTATAAGAAATAGTTTTTTTGCTAATAATCCATTTAATGCAATTTATATTGAATCAATAGCTCCAGGAACAGCAAGAATATACAACAACACTTGTGTAGGACATTCAACCGAAGGGATAAGAATAGAATCAAGTGATTATGTTGAAGTTTTAAATAATACATTTTTGGACAATAAAATTGGCATAGGTTTGTACGATTCAAATTATTGTGAAATTGATAATAATCAACTCTTCAAAGCACAACGAATATCGGGTAAAGATCCAGCATATTTTGTCGGATTAGTGTTAAAAAACTCAAATTTTACTACTATAACAAATAATTTCATTAAAAACACTTTGTCAGGTATGGAGCTGGAAAATAGTAATAATTGTACTATCACAGGAAATTTAGTAACTAGAACATATACCATAGGAATATATCTTCTAACCAGTTCTTTCTGTATAATAAAGGATACTGTTTCTGAAGCCAGTGAATTTAGTGGGATTATCTTGAGAAGTTCGCATTATAATCTATTAGAGAGCTGTACAATAAGCGAAAATTTAAACGGTATTTCTTTATTCAGGAGCGACAACAATCATCTATCACTTAATCTACTTCAAGAGAATGCTGTTGGATTACTTATTTCAGATGAGAGTTTTGAAAATATTATCAATTTAAATGAATTTAGAAATAATACTGGTGCAGGAGTTAAGATAGAATCAGGGGGGTTTAACATAGTTTATCATAATTCTTTTTATTTCAATGAT
>JAGLTP010000047.1 GCA_023135215.1 Candidatus Heimdallarchaeota archaeon | reverse complement strand
CAGAGACTTGTCCTCCTTGATTTCCATAAATAACACCTAGTGTTTCATTAATTACTACAGGTTTTAGATTGGTCGGTACTTCAGACATATCATATGTTGTTCTCATCATCCATCTTAGAGTACCATAAGGTGAGAGTGAACCCACTCCCAAACTCATATCAACAATATCGACATAAGCAAAGAATAAAGCTGTTTCACCACCATAGGTTCCCATTGTAAATTCTCCAGTGAAGATCCTAGTTGTTTGATAATTCCAGAGTATTTCTCCTGTTAATCCATCATACGCCGTTGTGAAATAGGAGCTTCCTCCATTTGTTATGATATCTAACACATTGTCTTTGTTTATATCATAGAAGAACGCTGAAGTTGAATAGGTGATGACTGAAACATTCCATAACCATGTTCCATTCGGGTGAATAAGAATATAAGGATCTGAAGTAATGAATATTTCAGTCGTACTATCTCCATCTAAATCTTCTGCGAATACTCTCGAATTACCAGGTGTTGTAATATCAAAAGACCACAAGAAGTTCATAGAAATATCATAAGATACAACACTACCATTACTTAAAGCTACAATAATGCTGGGAGTTGCATCTTCATAGGCTAAATCAATTCCTCTTATTCCAGTTCCTACAGCTTGAGAATCTGGTAAAGCGAAACCGTTTGAACCATCATATGTCATGAGTTCTAAACCAGTTGTTAAAACTATAATATCGTCTGTTGAATCACCATTAATGTCATACAGCAATCCTTTATCATCATAGAAGTCAGAACCTGCAAGATTGTAAGATTGTAAAATCGATCCTTCGTTTCTGTCTATCCAGAAAGCATCACCGTCATCAAACAAAACAAATATTGCAGGGGTTCCTGCATATACACCTTTTAAGAATAATTGTACAGGAGCAGATGAAGCAGAAGTACTTGTAGACCATCTATTCTCTCCATCAGCACCAATGAAGGCATAAACATCACCATTTTCCATAATCACAACATAATCAGGATATAAGTCATCATCAATATCAACAGTGAGTGATAGTTCATATGGATCAGTATTTGCATCAAAGGCTGTATAGGCAAGATTTGGGATAGTCAGATTAACTTTGGCAACATTCAGATTATCAGTTTCAAAGACATAAATATCATCTCCTTGAACACTAAAGATCAATTCAACAAAACCGTTACCATTTGTATCATACATAGA
>JAGLTP010000469.1 GCA_023135215.1 Candidatus Heimdallarchaeota archaeon | reverse complement strand
AATATATAAACTGTCTTTTATGTAGAAATTTTCTAGAATTAGCATCTCTAAACCAAACATTCAAAAGAACATTTCTTTTTTTGTCTTCATGGATGAAATTCTCGCTAAAGGTTCCCCTTTCATTGGGAAACAGGTACAACTCCGAGCAGTTGAAAAAACTGATTTAGATGATATAATGAAACATTGGAATACTTTTGAATCAAGGATAGGTCTTGGAACAATAATTCCTATGTCCAGTATGATGGAAGAGGACTGGATTAAAAGTACTCATGAAAGAGCTAAGAATCAGACTGGATTCATGTTTGTAATAGAACATAAGGAAACTAAGGAACTTCTTGGGACTTGCGGATGTGAAGATATGAATTGGATTGCAAAATCTGGTATTATAGGTATTGGAATTCATAACCCTGAAAACCATAACAAGGGATATGGAACCGATGCTATGAACTGTCTTCTAAGATTCGGATTCGATGTATTAAATCTTAACAGAATAGAATTATGGGTTATGGAATATAACGAAAGAGCAATTCATGTTTATGAAAAACTAGGTTTTAAGAAAGTTGGAAAGAAGAGACAAGCTCATTTTGTTCAAGGTTCTTATCATGACATAATTGAAATGGATATATTATGTACTGAGTTCAAAAGATAAGAGACAATAAGAGAGATCATACTCTTTGGATAAGTTGTCTAATCAAATAATAGTATTGTTTTATATTTTAAAGTGCAAATTATATTCCTGCTATGAGAGTGCTCTTTGGAGTCTTTGCATTTATTATGTTAATAACTACAATGCTTTCTTATTTTAGAGGTCCTGAAGAAAGGAAGAAAAAGAATTAAATTTTGCAGAAATTCGATACTAATTTTATTGTATCAAGTATATCATCAACATGAAGAATACCTGCGGTTGAATGAATGTACCTGCAAGGAACAGATACAACTCCTGAAGGAACACCTGATTTTGTGAGAGAAATTCTTCCAGCATCAGTTCCTCCATAAGCTGGTTTCTTGTACTGCCATTTTATCTCATCCATTGCTGCTGCTTTTTTTATTCTTTCAAGAATTTTCTTAGGTACAACTAAAGAACGATCAGCAGCTGTTACAGCAGGTCCTTGCCCCAGCTTCGTTATAGTTTTCTGAGGACTTACACCTGGAACATCACTAGCTATTGTATTTTCTATAGCTAATCCTATATTAGGATCAAGTGAATAAGCACCGACTGTTGCTCCTCTTGCACCAACCTCTTCTTGAACTGCAAAGTTCACCAAAATTGTATTTGATATTTCTTTGTCTTTTAGTGCTTCAAGAACATGAAGAATTACATTACAAGCTGTTCTGTCATCAAATGCTTTTCCTAAAATTCTATTATCATTCAATTGAACACTTTCAACATAAAAAGTACCTACTGAACCAATATCAAGTCCCTTCTCACGTACTTCTTCATAAGAGTTGCATCCTATATCCACAAACATATCTGAGGTTTCTGGTACTTTTTCTCTTTCATCTGGTTTAGTAATATGGGGAGGAGATGTTCCAAAAACACCAATTATTCTTTCTTCATTGGTAGATTGAAATTGAACTAGAGATCCTAGAATTATTCGTTTATCGATTCCACCTAAAGGAGTAACTGTAAGGAAGCCGTTATCATCTATATGAGAAATCATAAAACCTACTTCATCTACATGACCATCGAGGAGTATTCTTAGTCCATTTGGATCTGTACCTTCTTTAATCGCCAAAACATTTCCTAGTGGATCTATCCATGCTTTGTCAACATCCAATTTTTCTAACTTCAGCAGGATATAATCAGTTACTTCTTCTTCATGACCTGGGCATCCAATTAGATTGCTTAATTCCATTTGTGTTTTTATAACACTCTCTCTATCAATATTCATCTCAAGTCATAGATTATACATATTTTATTAAATTTTTCTCACATAGCTTTTTTTTGAAGAATATGAATAATTAGTAATCTTTATTTAATTCATTCAGACTTTTGAGATGAGTAATATGAAAATTGTTGTATTCATTCAGCAAGTAGTTAGTACTCAAGTAAAACTCCAAGGAGTCGATTATTTTGATTCTTCAAGAGTAAATGAAGATGATCTTGTAATCAATCCTTCAGGCAAAAATGCTATAGAAGGGGCATTAAAACTGAAAGATGGACATGGAGCTGAAGTTACTACTGTTTGTGTTAGAGGATTAAAACCTGAGAAAGCTTTGCGAGAAGCGATAGCTATGGGATGTGATAAGGCAATTGTTGTCAAAGATGATTCTTTCTATACTGAAGATCCTCTACTTCTCGCTAAGATTTATGTTAATATCTTGGAGAAAATAGGAGAATATGATCTTGTTTTCTTAGGAGTTGAAGAGCAGTCTACCAGCTCGTTTGCGGTAGCTGCAATGTTAGCTGAAAAACTAAACCTACCAAGTATCCTTTATGCTGAGGAAATTGAAGTAAAAGATGATGTTTTGAGAGTTGGTCATGTTCTGGAAGGTGGTAGAAAGATTGTTGATATGCCGAAGAAAGGTCTTATTAGCTGCAGTGACAGCCAATATTTCACACCTAGATATACTTCGATGAGAGGTATTCTAACAGCTAAAAGAGCTGAAATTCCAACATGGACTGCAACTGATCTTGGATTAACTGCAAATGTTGTTGGAAAGGAAGCAGCATCACTGATACAAGTTTCTCTTTCTAATATCGTAATTGAAAGGGAATCATATATCATCAAAGAAGGAGAACCAGAGGAAATGGTAGACAAACTTCTTGCTAAAATGAAAGAAGACGAGGTAAAATTAGGAGTGTGATAAAATGAAGAAAATATTAGTTTTTACTCAAATCCGAGAAGAAAAAATTGAAGAAAACGCTCTTAGTTTACTAAACAAACTACAAGAAGTTTTCAAAGATGCTGAAATTATTGCTGCACTTTTTGGTCAACAAATAAAAGAAGATTGGATTCAGGAACTGGGAAAGCATGGAGCAAAGAAAGTTTACGCTATCGATGCCCCAGAGTTAGAAGTGTATTTGAGCCGACCCTATGTCAAAACTATGTTGGAGATAATTAAAGAAACACAACCAATTATGGTTAT
>JAGLTP010000468.1 GCA_023135215.1 Candidatus Heimdallarchaeota archaeon | reverse complement strand
CTAAAGAAATCATAAGTAATAGTCACATATTTGAAAATTCTTTATCGGAGATCTAAGAAGTAAGAAGGAGGGAACTACTTTTTCCCTTTCTTAGGTTTGTCAAGTGATTGAATTTTGTTGCTTATGAGAGTATAAGTGATTAATGAGAATATAAGCTGTAGCCCTAAAATAATACCACCAAAGACTAATATTTGACCTAAATCAAGTGATTCAAAGAAACCTTGTGGAATTTCTGGAATAAAGATTTCAATTGCTTCTATATTAGATAGATCACTATCTCCCCATTCATTGCTCGCAACAACTGCATAATAGTAAACCCCAGGCATATTGATTGAATCAGTGTAGTTATTTTCAGTGATAGAAGTAATAGGGATTAATCCTGAAATATCTGTTATATAAGAGGAGGAATTATAAACTACATACTCTTCAGCTCCCAAAACATCATTCCATTCCAAAGTTAGATTGCCTGATGGAGAAGGATTTGGAATAATTGAAGAGAGAACAGGATTCCCAGGTGGTCCAACAAATTTCTTATAGAAGATGTCTGTATCAGTCCCTGCGCTCATATAATCCATATTATCTACCCAGATCACATGTAGATAACCAAACTCATCTGTTTTAAGCTCAGGATAATAAGAATCTCCAGTGTTATCTGAAGAAACAACAAATGTAGAAGACCATGTGTGTGTTGATACATCTTTGTTGATATATAATACATCATAATCACTGCCACTTCCTCCATAAGGAACAGTATCATGCCACAGAATGTGAATATCGCCTTTTGCATCAACATTAATAGTAGCTTGAGAGCTAGACATTGTACTTACTTCGGAAACAACTTCAGGCTCAAACCATGTAGATAAGTTAGGATCATAGTAGCTATAGAATACATCAATATCAGAACCAGAATCTTTCATATCTGCATAGTCATTCCAAACAATGTGAATTTTACCATCTGAATCACAATCAATATCTACATATTCACTTTGATCTCCAGATAACCACGAAATTACTTCAGTTGAAGACCAGGTTCCAGAAGGACCTCTTCTTTTAAAGAAAATGTCTTGGTCTACTCCACATCCATCATAATTAGTATCATCATTCCAAGTAACAAAAGCATAACCATCTTCAGTTGCACATACTTCTGGTATAAAGGATATTAGAGAACTTTCAGTGGAAACAACTTCTGTTGTTCCCCAAGAAGAAGAAGCTGAATGCCATTTTTTGTAGAATACATCTGCATCAGTTCCACAGCTTAGATAATCAGTGCCATCATACCAAACAACATGTAGATTTCCAGAACCGTCAATATCTATAGTTGGAAGGACAGAAACTCCTGTACTTTCAGTAGAAACGACTTCAACATCTGTCCAGGTATCTGAATCTGCAGGTTTCATTGAATAGACTATATCCCATTCAGAACCAGAAGTTCCATAATAATCATAGTCATCGTTCCAAACAACATGCACGTTATCATTCTGATCTATGGCAATAGATGGTCTTTCGGCTAGTCCAGATAGAGGAGCAATATTTACAGTATCTGACCAAGTTTTTGTTTGAGAGTTCCACATTCTATAGTGAATATCATATCCCCCTGTCCACTCTTCCCATACAATATGAATATTGTTTTTTGAATCTATAGCAACTTCTGGATATCTGGAGTTTATAGTTGCATCAACGGAAATAACTTCTGTATCCTGCCAGAACCAAGAAGATCGATCTATAGATGTTGTTGAATTTTTGTAAATACTCTGATGGTTAATTTCTGCTGAAGTTGAATTAGACATAGTTAAAAGCAATATCATAATAAAGAATAGAGATAGAATCTTTCCTTTCTTTTCCAAATTGACACCAAATTAGAAATAAAGAACCAAACCTAAAAATATTGTTCACAAGAAAAGGTTATCCTTAAAGAAACTTGCACAATTAGCTTGAAAAGGAAAGCAATCTTTGAACTTAAAACTTATCAATAGATTCGTTTGTACCCGCATATGTCCTTCAGAGTACTTGATATTGACCCAAACAACTCTCCAAAAAAAATATTGGACAAATATGTGGATTTCTTCGATAAGCTTCAGAAGGAACAATCACCTAAAGATCCTCTTACACCTAGAGATATTCAACTGAAGAGAATTAAAGCTGAACGAGCTGGAGAAGTAAGAGTTAGAAAAGCTCTTTTTTTTGAGAAACGAAATATAATAGTAGCAAATCTCTATATGCTGTACTTTACTGAAGAGAGTCATGAATTTGAAAAAAATAAGCACATCCTTTATATGAATCTCAATGTTCTGAGAGAGTTTAAAAAAAGTGAAGTTGAAAAGGAATTACTTTTTGAAGCTCTTGAGATTACAAAGCAAAACAAACTGATTACCATTATTGAATCTTGTACCACTTTTCAAAGAGGTTGGGAATTCTTGGAGAAAATAGGAGCAGAGTTCACTCTTGAAGAAGGTGTTAACAGACTATATCTTGATGAAACAGACTGGGATTCAATGAAAGAATGGGTTGAAGAAGGACGAAAAAGGGGTCAAGAAGAGGAAATTGAGCTTATATCATTTAAAGAATGTCCTGATGAAATCATTGAAGATTTTACTGCACTTTATACAGAATTAATGAAACTTGTTCCCTTTGGTGAATCTGCTTGGTCACCTTCAGTTGAAACGCCACAGACATGGAGAAAGAGTGAAGAAAAGCGCAAGGAAAGAGGTTTCGATTGGTGGAATATGGTAACGAAGGAAAAAGATGGCAAGTTAAGCGGTTTAACAGAAATAATCTTTTCTCCTGATTCACCCCATCGGGTAGCTCAAGAATTAACAGGAGTAGAACCAGGTTTTAGAGGGAGAGGATTAGGTAAATGGTTGAAAGCTGAAATGTTATTCTATATTAAAGAGAATCTTCCTAAATCAATCTATATCCAAACTGGCAATGCAGACTTTAATGCACCCATGATGTCAATTAATAATAGAATGGGTTTTAAAAGACATCAAACAGAAAAATGTTACAAGATCAAAATAGAAGAACTAGAAAAGAACTTGAAACAGCTCTGATTATCAAACCAATAAGCTTAGAGTTGAGTTGAATTCACTTCAGTATTTCTTATCTGTTTGATATTTAGATATTTTGAAGAATTTCAAGAGTAACCATTCGAATGAACCTTTGAAATCAAACAAATTCCATATAAACGCAATGATGAACCAGAATAATATCAGAAATAGACCATATAGAATGCAAGTCCAGATATAATTATTCCAACCAGGGATAATAAGATTCAGGATCAATGCAAAGGTTTCTGAAATTGGTCTCTCTAACAAGAAAAAGGTCAGAGAATTAGTGCTAAACCTTAGAAATATTGTTGAAATTTTCTTCTTATTTCTATTTGAAGGATTTGTCTTATCTCCTCTCTTGTTGAAAAAGAGCAACAGTAACGGTATCCCTACAACTATAAAGAATCCAATTTCAAACATTACAATTATGTAGTCAAAGAAAATATCATCTAACAATCCTAAACTCTCATAGACTGAATCAGGTATGATGAAAGCTATAATCGCTGCAACAATCCATCCAACACCTATCCAAATCAACCTTCTTATTTTCTTTTTTGATGGATTATCTGTTAGGATTAAACCAAAATAAGCACCTATAAGTCCAAACCCAAGATAAGGTAATATTGGAAAATAATTTCCTGCTACAATATCAATAAGAAATGCAACAAAATAATTTCCACCATCGATTGCATTGCTGAAATCATCATAGAGATATATTCTCAAAAATGATATCAATATAATTACTATACCAAGAATCAATAGGATAATCCTTCTCCTTTTCTCTCGGAATTTTTGTTCATTTTTGAAGAGCAAAGTAAAGAATATACCCATAATAATCAAATTCCAACCAAGCATCGAAAAAACAGAACCTTGTAATATTTTTGCAGGAGCAACGGAGTAAAATTGACCTGTTCTAATTAATCCTGGCAAAAGTGAATGACTAATGTCTCCTGTTGCTAGATCAAGCTGAAAGGGACCGACAAGATAATTGTATGCGATATTCATAATTAAGAAAAAGACTCCTAGAAAAATCCATCTCATTCCAAAAGCCTTCCAAGAAGGTTTTGATACTTTGTTTCTAAAATTATTTTCTAAACGTTTAAAGCTAGAGTAAGTGTTTACAATTGCAGAAATGAATGCAAATAAACCAGCCCAATTAAGAACCACATAAATTATCATAAAAAACGGATTTAGATTCTCCAGATCCAATGATTGAATTAAGCCATAATGGTAGACTATTCCATGAATAAAAATAATCAATATAATACCGATCGCACGAATATAATCAAAAAAGAACCAACGTTGTGTTTTCCTTAAGTCTTCAGAAGGAGGTTCAACATTTGAAGTAGTTAAAACATTTGAATCGGAATTTGTCATATGTGGTCAATATTAAATCCACATTTTACTAATTTAAAAATCTTCTTTGAAAGTTCTTTTTATTCTTCTTAGTTTTGTATCAAAATCGTGAGCAATTGTAGTATAAATGAACTCAAGATCTGGAATCTTGCTTTTATGTTTTAAGAAGATATTTGAAATATTCTCTTGGATAGATTTCTCAATATCTAAAACGAATGTCTCTTTCTTCGAACTCTTTTCTAGTTCAGACTTTATTTGAAGTTTAACAGTTAAATTAGTTGGAGAAGTTTGTATCGCATTATATTCCTCAATATATTCTGAGGAACTGATTATAGATCTACGAATATAATCAGGTAAAATAAATTGCAGTTCATCACCATTGATTTTTTTGCCAAGTATGATATCGTCGGCTCGACCATGAACCTGTTTGATTACGCGGAATTTAGAACCACAAGAACAAGGTTCTGAATCTATAGTGATTAAATCATTAAGTTTGTATCTAATAATTGGGGTCTTACGTTTAATGAGATCAGTTACAACAACAAAACCAGGTTTTCCGGGTTTAACAGGTTCATTATTCTTATCTAAAACTTCGACAAAAGTTGTGTCTTCATTAATGTGCAATTTTCCATCCTTACAGGGCAGAGCAATAAAACTCTCTGATGATTTGTAGACCTCTACAACTGAACAACTGAAGTCCTTCTCCACAGTTTTCTTCACATTTGATGAGAGTACTTCTCCATAAGAGATAATAAGTAACGGAGAAACTTTCAATAATCCATCCTTCTTTGCTCTTGCTAACACTTGCAAAACTGAAGGTGGTCCTGAGATTAAATTTGGATTAAGTGTATTTAGTTTTCCAACTATAGATTCTATGGTATCTAGAGGGCTTACATAAGTTATACGGATTTTCCGCCCATTATGTCCAAAACCTGGGGAGAAAACACGTAGAATAAAAGCTAGATGAACTTTTCTAGTTTTAGGGAAAGGAAATCGAAAGAAAACTAACAATTGCATCAAGAAAGCTTCCATTTTAGAAACAAATTCGAGCCCTCTATTACCACTTGTACCTGTTGACATACCAACCAAATAGCCTTTGTAGTATTCGCTAAAGTCACGACTTTGTTCTTTTTCTAGACAGTGATTAATACATTCTTCTCTT
>JAGLTP010000467.1 GCA_023135215.1 Candidatus Heimdallarchaeota archaeon | reverse complement strand
TAAAAACAGATGTAAAGGAATTGAAAGATTTCCGAAGTGAATTGGAAGATCACATTTGGGATAAAGCTACTGAACTAGCAGAAGGAAAAGAACCAGAAGCTTGGCATATAAGAGAAGCTATAGACATAATGGGTTCTCCTCGAAAAATTACTCGAGAGTATAGAAGGAGAGGAAAACCTAAGTTTTATATTACTGAGGAATTGTGGCCATTATTTTATAAGTCACTAATAGTAGTTGGTGCAATTGTTCTATTCGCTAATCTGGTTTCAATGGCATTTGGAATTGGAAAAGCAACTGCTGCCCAAGTTGCAGCAGAGTTTTTTGGAAGTATATTCAATGGTTTCCTCATTGGTTTTGTTGCAGTATCTCTAGTATTCATTCAACTATCAATGCATGGATTCCTCCCAGAGGACTTTAAGAAAATTGCTGAACCAAAAAAAGATGTTCTATCAAGAGAGATTAAGAAAGTGAAAGCGAAAAAACCTAAGAAAATCATACCATCTCAAACTGAACTACTTATTATTGGTATAATGGGATTTGCGTTTGGTTTTACACTAATATTCTTCCCCTTTGCGAATTTCACTGAATACTATGCCTTTGACATGGTAGGTTTAACACAATGGTTGAGATTATTTGGGGGGATAATAGTATTCTCAGGAGTCATCGCTTTCTCTCGTGGATTGATTGGTAAGCATGTGAGATTCCAACAACTATTCATAACACTATCATTCATTCCTTCTAGCTTAACAATAGCTTTATTCCTACAACTATTGAATAATAAATCAATCCTAATAGATCCATTACTTGGTGTATTCCCTGGTGCAGATATTTTACTATACGTCAAAATCGGTGTTATTTTCACTATTGTAATGACTATCATCGATATGATTAATGAAATCTCACGTATAATCAGGCTAGATGTACATGGTTTTCTTAAAGTAGAAGAAACTGTAGCATGATATTCTTCTCTTTATTTTTTTTTATTTAACATATTGAAATTGTTTGAAAATTCTTTGTCTCTAGTGAATATATATATACAACTGGAGGTTAGCTCAGCTCACACGCAAGTATAATAGGATACTTTTAGTTTAGGACTTTAGTAAAATCTGATACTTTTGTGGAACGCTTCAGGTATAAGTTGATACTTGAAGATTAGTGTGGTTACGCTGATGAAAGCAGAATATTATGATGTGATAATAATCGGTTCAGGTATGGGTGGATTAGGTTCTGGACTTTATCTCAAGAAAAAGAATCCAAACTTAAAAACATTAATTCTTGAACAACACTCCATCCCTGGAGGAAGTGTAAACGGCTTCAAAAGAAAGGGTTACTATTTCGATAGTGGAGCAGAGGGATTAGTTTATTGTGGAGAGGGTCAAGTTTTTCGTAAAGGTCTTGAAGAGGTTGGAGTTTTTCAAGACTTTATCTCTATAGACCCAGTAGAAGTGATGAAATATCAAGATAGAACGGTTATTATGCACAACAAACTGGAGAAATTTATTGAGGAATTAATAAAGCATTTTCCAGATGAAGAAGAGGAAATAAAGAGTTACTTTGAAATAATCAAAAAAATGAGTGATGAGTACTTTTCATTGTCTATCAATAATCTCGATACTTCTTTTCGAACTCTACTAAAGATTGTTTTTACACGTCCAACACTTAGAAAGTATGGTACAAAGACCTTTCAACAACTCTTAGATAAATTTATTACAAATCCTGATTTGAGAAAAATCTTAGCAGTATACAGTTTATGGTTGGGTGTTTTACCTGATAAAATCAGTGCGCCTTCTGCAGCTATTGCTTTTAATTCCCCCTTTATTGATGGTAACTTTTATCCAAAAGGAGGAATGTTAGCTTTTGCAAAAAATATGGTAAAAGCATTCAAATTGAATGGAGGAGAGGTAAAATACAATTCAAAAGTTGAAAAGATCCTCTTTCATAAGAAAAAAGCTGTAGGGGTCCGTTTAGAAGATGGGAGTATTTTTTATGGTAAATGGATTATCTCTAATGCAGATCTCAGAAAGACTGTTTTTGATTTTGTAGGAAAAGATTTCTTCAAAAAATCTTACCAGAATTTCATTTCTAAAATAAAGCAATCAATAACTGGATTTGCAGTGTTTTTGGGATTAGATACACACCTTGATGATTATCATTCTCATATTGCATACAACGTTGATGCAGAAAAATACATAGAAAGATTGAGGGCAGATAAATTTGAACCAGAAGAAGTATTGATTAGAATTCCCCAGAATATAGATCCTTCACTTAGAAATGATAAAGGTTCTTCTGTAATATTGCTTTCTATGGCACCTTACAATTATAAGAAAAAATGGGGTATAGGCAAAGATGGTAAAAAGAATGATACATATCATGAGCTAAAGGAGATATTTGCAAACAAATTGATAAAACTAGCCGAAAAGGTTATTCCAGATTTGACCCAAAAAATTAAGGTAAAAGAAATAGCTACTCCATTAACTTACGAACGGTATATTCAATCCACAGAAGGTTCGTGGTATGGCCCGCAGATTGATCAGAAGTTACCTAGTTTCAAATCACCACTAAAACGACTTCTTTTTGCTGGTGGAAATGTTGATGGAGCTGGTGTTCCACCAAGTTTCTTTTCAGGAATTAAGACTGCTAAGTATGTTACCAAGAAAATGAAAAAGAAAAGATATTGGAAAGTAGTTTATTACTCTGTAATAGATGGGCAAAGAGTTGCTATAACTGCACCTTTTCCTGAAGATAAAGCCATCACTGGAGTCATTTCCCATAAGTGAGTTTTGTTTATCTTTCTTATTTTTTTAATCTTATCTGCATACATATTCATGAGTTCAGGATTTAAAGCATCTGCCATGAATAAATCATAAGTTATGTCTGGATCAGTTTTTTCTTCTATTTCTTTCATCATTGATTTAAAGGCACTCTTAAATGATGTTTCAGCTCCAATTCCAATAAATCCATCCTTAATATTGAACTCTATAATAGGTTTCATTTTGAGTAAAGATGCAATGATTCCTTTTGCTGAACCTCTTTTCACTCTACCTGTTTTGAACACAGCTATCATATTAGCTGCAAGCCCTAAAGTATAGATTTTCTCTTTAATTGTGTCTAGAATAGAGATTATTTCTTCAGAAGATTTACCACTCTTGAGCAAGTGTAAAGCATAATTAACTAAAGCACCTTGAGAACCACATGCTAGCTCAGTAGGATAAATTGTAATTTTAATTTTATCTTTGAATTTTCTTGCAGCTAATCTAGCAATATTCATTTGACTGGATAAACTAGCTGTGACACCAAGATAAAGAATTTCATCATAACCTTCTTCTATTGCTTTTTCATATAAATCTAGAGCATCTTGTGCACCTGCTTGACTTGTAGTAGGATAGGGTTCTATTGTGGGGAGATTGTTTGTGAATTCCTCTCTATTTATTTCAGTCAGTTCTCGATATTCTTTGTCATCAATTAATAACAATGATTCAAGAACAGCAATGTTCTCTTTTTTCATAATTGCAAGAGGCAGAAGACAGGATGCGTCTGTCATCAATTTTGTTTTCATAGCTTCTCAAATATGAAGGCTAATATAAAAATTATTGGTAAAAACATCTGGAAACACTACAATTCCCATTGAATTGATGATTAGATGTAAAATACACATCATTATTTTTCTGTTAT
>JAGLTP010000466.1 GCA_023135215.1 Candidatus Heimdallarchaeota archaeon | reverse complement strand
TAATGTCATCTGATGTCAAAGCAGGTGGTGTGCTTTTACAACATTTACTCTCACATCTTTCAGCACAAATTAACAATCTCTGACTTTCTTTTGTCATATTGCTCATTCATCTCTTTTCTTTTCAAAGGATAGGTTTTAATTGGAAGAACAACTAGAAAGCTTCTTCAACCATTTCCTCTAGATTATCTGCTGGTTTAATCAACTTTAATTCGTTTTCTTTGTTTAACTCATAAACGGCAGGTCGAGGATATCCGAACTGTTCACTCATTGATAATGTGTATGCTCCACAATTCAAAATTATCAATATATCTTCTTCTTCTAATTTGAAATTTACAGCTTCATTGGAAATAACATCAACAGGTAAACAAAGAGGTCCTCCTAGATTGCAATATTGATCTTTACCCTTGTCATGAACAGGGAGAGCTTTGTAGTGCGTATACCTCATGGGAATAAGAGAATTAGCACCTATATCAGTAAAAGCCCATTTCCTTCCCCATGTTTTTTTTGTTCGTAATATTTTAGTTAATGCCACAAAGCTGTCTTCAATTAAATACCGCCCAGGTTCAAAAATTATCAATTTATCTTTTGCATCTTCTATATTTGTTGATATTTGTTTACCTAGTTTCTCAAGACTAAATTCTTTGCTATCCAATGTAGATTTGCTTGCTAAACCTCCTCCAAGGTTAATCTGATTTATTACAATATTATCTTTTGTTTTAAGATCAATGATATATTCGTTGAGGAAAGAAAGAAGCTCATCATAAAAATCATGTGAAGTCAAATTTGTTCCTACATGAACATGGACACCAATAGGATCCAGATATTGATTGTCCCTTGCAAACCTAAAAAGCTTTAAACCTCTTGTAAAATCAACACCTAATTTACTATTTTTTCTTATTAGTAATCGTTTCTCGGTTTCATCTTTTAGTTGTGGATGTATTCTAATTGTTACAGGTTGAATCTTTTGCTCAGTCTCTGCTATTTTTGCGATTAATCTGAGTTCATCTAATGAATCAACATTGATATACCCCACTCCCCTAGATATAGCATATTGTAATTCCTCAGTTGTTTTAGCAGGACCATTAAAGATTACTTTGTTCCAAGAATAACCTGCTCTTTCAGCTAGTTTCATTTCAAACAAAGACATTACTTCAATGCCTATCTCTCTTGTTTTTGCTATTGAAAGTATCTTCCCAAGAAAATTTGCTTTGATTGCATATGAGATAAAGGTATTTGGGAGATTTTTTTGTAAAGCTTTATCTAAGAAATCGATATTATTTAAGAATCTAGAGGGAAGAAAAATGAAAATTGGTGTTGCTGTGTCTTCTAAAATAGCTTCTACTAATTGTTCATTTATGTATAATTTCTTATTTTTGTATGAAAGATAAGGATAGTTTTCAATTAATTGATCCATTCTTTGTACCACTCTTCATTAACAACATAAAATCTCATTTAAATAATGTTATCGTTAAAATTCTGATTAAAACAAACAACTCTCTAAAAGTCTTTATCCAGCAGATTTTTGAATAAGAGTCAAGGTTTATCCATTATGGACAGAAAAGAAGTCCTCAGTAAACTGTCCGACATTCAGAAAAATGTTGAGTTAAGAGAAGGCATTTTAGGGTTAATAAAATTATTAGGTTTAATCGAAAGGTTCGAAAGCGTTACAATGCGTAAAGTGTCCCAAGAAAGTAACATACCTGTACCAATTTGCACAGCTGTAAGAAATGAGTTTATTAAATTAAGTTGGTGTGAAAGGGATAATAAAGGAGCCAAAACCACCTCACTGGGGAAAGAAGTTTTGCGAATCTTAGGAGTAGTAAGTGAAAACATCTCATGTTCAGAATGTTTTGGAGATGGTCTAGCTTTTCCTAAGGAAAAATATCTAAAAAAACTGGAGTTACTCTCTAAATATTGTGATATGAGGGGAAAACCAAATACATTAATTGACCAATCCTATGCTACACCGGAAACAAGTCTCTCACGAGTCTTATATATGAACCATAATTTTGATCTAATTCATCAAAATTTCGCATTTCTAGGAGATAGCGATTTAACGAGCATTGCTTTAGGTATGTTTGCTCCATCTACTTGCAGAATAGTAGTTTTTGACATTGAACCAAGACTAAAAGAGATTATTGATTTGGCAAATAAGCAACTCAATCTTTCCATAGAATTTGTGGAATTAGATTTGAAAAAAACCCTACCAACCGAATTTCTTAATCAATTTAACTGTGTGATTTCTGATCCACCCTATACTTTGAATGGAACAACCTTGTTTATTTCTAGAGGTATAGAGTTAATAACTTCAGATAATGAAGGTGTAATTTATCTTTCATTTCCAACAAAAGCTCCAAGTGAGATGGTACAATTCCAGGCTATTCTATCGGAGATGAACTGCCTCATGACTGACATTATCCCGAAGTTTAACAAGTATATTGGAGCTCAGAAACTAGGTGGTGTTTCAACATTATTCAGATTACTAGTGGTTCCACCTGCGATTCCAAAAATAACAGGCAGTTTTAATAAACCAATTTATACGGGGGAAGCGAGTCCTACAATACGGATTTATCAGTGCTTAAACTGTCGAAAAACAATAAAAGTTGGACAAAGGGAAAAATATCAGACTATTGAACAACTTAAAAAACAAAAATGTCCAAACTGTAAAGGTGCGAAGTTTCGAAAAACAAGTGAAAAAAAACAGAATAATTTAAAATCCAGATTTAGATATTAAATAATCATGAAGATTATTGATGAAATAATCTTAATCCCAGGTGGTGGTAATAGCTATCTTATTGAACGAAAACAAGAGTGTGTGCTTATAGATACTGGGATGTCAAAGAAAGCATCGAAGCTAATTAAGGCAATTAATTCAAATTTTCCATATAAACCCCTAAAGGCTGTTATAATAACTCATTCTCATCAAGATCATAGAGCAGGATTAGAAATACTCAGAAAAATATATGAACCATCAGTAATAGCTCACGAAGAAGAAAGCCCATATATTGAGAAAACAGAAGAGCTGCCTAGCTTGGGAGGTTTTGGAGGTTTCATGATAAAAATGCTAGACGGAATGATGGGTATACCTGGTTCGAAAGTAGATCAAAAAGTGGTAGACAATGACATTGTATATGGTTTGAAAGTTATGCATTTACCAGGACATACTCCAGGAACAATAGCATTGTATGATATAGAAAATCAAGCTTTATATTGTAGCGATATCATTAATGCAGATAAGAGAGGAAAGAAAATACTGCCACCAAAGAAAGATTATGCTCTTGATTATGAACAAGCATTAAAATCATCTTTAAGAATGTTAAATGAGACCTCACCGAGTGTTATTTTACCAGGTCATGGATCTCCAATTCTTGAACCAGAAGAGGTAATAAAAGTTTATTTAGATGAATATGGCAAGGTGTAATTGTGTTTCGTAAATCCGCATACTTCTCTGTTATTATATTGGGAAAAGTAGCAGTAGTATTTCTCATTCTTTATTTTAATCTAGGAATGTTTGGATTTGATTCTTACATTCATCTTCAATATGTAGATTCTATCTTAACAAATGGTCACATAACAGAACTTAGTATTGCACAATCCTACTATGACTTTGTAGGTTTTCATGTTTTTGCATCTGCTATATCATCCTTAACTGGGTTAAGTGCAGAAATGCTTTATGAGTTCATTAGTACTATAATACCTATTCTAATATTTGATCTATCTATAGTTGCTTTTATTCATCATACTGAGAAGAAGAAAAAAGGTTATACTACACAAGATTTTAATCTTCAATATCTCGCTCTAATACTCTTATTCCCCTCCATTATCGGCATTCAAATGTTCCTAGGAAGACCTAATTCACTAGGGATCAGTTTATTCTGTTTGTGTTTGTATCTCTATCTTTGCAAACCTAAAAGCTTCAGAGCACAACTTATAGCAGGTTTCCTTGCTATAGTCACTGTTAAAGTTCATCACTTATCTGCTGTTTTCTTAATACCCGTTATTCTCTTTGTAAGCATATTCCTTGCTGAGGATTACAAATCAATTTTATCACTTGTTTATGCCCTACCTGCTGTTATCATTGTAAACACTATACTCAATTCCAGAGAATTTAGTATTGTGAATTATTATTTTACAAGGAATGAATTCTATGAGACACTCTATAATATTTTCATAAAGAACATGTTCTCTTTACTTGTGCTCTGGGTAATTATAACTTTGATAGGCTTTTTGGTAAGAAAGCGGTACGGAAAAAGAATATCGGAGTTATTCACTAAGCAGAAATTTTCAAAAACATTGATAATGATAACAGTGGGGGGTATGGTAATAATACAAATTATTGGATTATTCTTCTACACCTCCAATCTTCCCTCTTGGTATGTTTCTACAGAGTTAGTGATTCTTTTTCTGTTAAGTGGTGTGGCTTTAATTAAACCCAATCGAGCGAAATACACACTTTTTATTCTAGGTTTCTGTTTTTATGGTTTAACTGTTATTTTTTCTCTTGTGTTTAGTGCTACAGAACATGAGCTTTCTTGGGTTGCACCTAGAACATTTGTTTTTACAATCATCTTTGTTGGAATTCTTGGTTTTATATCAATTTCTGGTTTCTTAAAATCTCTGAAGAAGAAATGGTCAACCCTTCTTATAGCCGCTCTCCTCTTTAATTCTTATCTTAGTCTTGCATACATGGGCGAACAATATCTTCCTGGTTATAATCTTACCAATGAGTATTATGATATAACCTTTGCATATAATATTAGATCAAATGTTGATTATGTCAGCTCAACAATCAGTATGCCATTTTCTATTTCGAAATTCATCCCTGGTATCAATATTTACGGAATACCTCTCTTATTGGATTCTAATTCTTCAATGGAAACGAATGCTCTTCGCATGAGATCGTCATTTTTTATACGGTATATTGTGATTTGTGAAGTAATGGATCAATGGCTCGGAACACCAATAATACTCACTCCAGAAGAACTTACCTTCTACTTGTGTTTGTATTATAACGACATCCCTCTATTCCATTTGATAACAAGCAATAGTAAAAATTTCTTACTTTATAGAACATAGGTGAAGTTTGTGGATCCGCTACGAGTAGTACAAGTAACACCTTTCTTTGGCTCGAAGAGCTATGGAGGTACAGAAAGATACGTGAGTCACTTGTCTAAGGAATTGGCCAAAAGAGGACATTACATAGATGTTTTTACAACCAAAAAATCAACAAAGATTCCCTATCAAACATATTATGAGAATATGACGGTCCATCGTTTTTATAGTCCATGGGATGTTTTTGGTATTAATCCTGCTTGCATAATGCTTCATAAACTACTCAAATTAAAAGAAGTAGACGTTTTTCATGTGCATTCTTTCATTTACTTCACAACAATACAAGCAGCAATTGCAAAATTATTCAAACAAAAGCCACTTCTTCTGCACATACATGGTGGGGTAGGATCTCCACCTTACAAAACTGGTTTTGTTAAGGAATTCGCAAAGAAATTTTACGATTATACTTTAGGCAGATTTGTTTTGTCACAAGCTGATGTGATTGCTTCAGTTAGTAGTTATGATAAAGATCTTCTAGAACAGAGCATCCACAAGAATCCAGAAAGATTAACTATTGTAAACAATGCAATAAACCCGGATATATTTCCAGAGGTTGTTCCGACTATAGATAAAGAATACAAAATTGCATATGTTGGAGATCTTGAACCTTGGAAAGGCATATTATATTATATAAATACAATACAAAAGCTTCTAAAAGAAACAAAAAATCTTTCGTTTTGGTTTATTGGTTATGGCTCGCTCTTTCCTTTACTGCAGAAGAAATTTGATAAAGAAAAGCGAGTAAAATTATTCGGTGCAGTAGATCATTCCAAAATTCCTTCTCTTCTAGAAAAGGTACATGCTTTAATTCTCCCTAGTTTTTGGGAAGGTTCTCCCACAACAATAATTGAAGCAATGGCAATGGGGATTCCTGTAATTGCTTCAAATATTGGAGACATTCCTAGGCTTCTTAGGAGTGGAAAAGATGGAATGCTTTTTGAAGCGGGAAATGTTCAATCTTTAGAAGATGCTATTTTGAATGTTGTGGATAATTATTCTTCATACGTGAAAAAAGCCCAAACAGCTAGGACGAGAATAAGAAAAGAATATTCTTTTAATCATGTTACAGATCAGATAGAGAAATTGTATTATCGGATGATAGGAAAAACATGTTAGAATTCCTTGAAATTCAGAAATAATTATTTTCCATCAAGTTTTTAAATGAGGATAGAAGGTATAATTTAGGTGGTAAAGTGGTCGAACAGAGGGAATATGAAATGTATTCCCGAAAAGGGATTTAATAACTCTTTTAGTCAGTCAGTTAGAGTAGAGTATGTACCACCAAAAATTTATTACATACAGACTTATCTGTTTTTAATTACTGACTCTATTATAACGGGTGTAGATTCTATCCAAAGCACACAAAAAGTAATTAGGTTTCTACACCCTGAGAAGTGGAACCAATCAAAAAACAATACCTTAAGGGTGATTAATAATGTCTGAAGAAAAGTGGATAATCACGGCTGCTTGGCCATATGTAAATAATATTCCTCATCTGGGAACATTTTCACAGTTATTGTGGGGTGATATAATCACTCGTTACCACAAACTTCGAAAACATGATACTCTTTATGTTAGTGGATCTGATGCTCATGGCACACCAATAGTGGTTGCAGCAGAAGCTGAAGGGGTTTCACCTATCGAATTAGCATTGAGATATCACAATCGAACATTGGAGTTGTTAAAGGAATGGAATATTGAATTTGATAAGTATACAATAACTCATAATCCACTACACATTTCCTTTGTTCAAGAATTTCATAAAAAAATTCATCAGAATGGTTATTTTAACCTCAAAGAAACTGAACAATATTATTGTGAACACGATCAAAGATTTCTTCCAGGTCGCTTTGTCGAAGGTATCTGTCCTGTATGCGGTGTTGAAGGAGCAAGAGGGGATCAATGTAATAATCCAGAATGTGAGTCTATTCTCAAAACTACTGATTTAATTGAACCACATTGTATAACTTGTCATAAAACTCCGGTGCTCAAGAAAACTAGTCATTGGTATTTTGATCTTCCTGCGTTTTCAAATGCATTAAAAAAATTCGCGGAAGAAAACCCACATATTCCATCATTTGCAAAACAAAAACTTCTAAGTATGATTGAAGAAGGGTTGATAGAGCGTCCGATTTCCAGAGATATGACGTGGGGGATTCCAATTGATCCAATATTTGGTGAGGAATTTGTAAACAAAGTGTTGTATGTCTGGTTTGAGAATGTACTTGGTTATATTAGTACAGTGAAATTTATTGCAGAAGAACAAGGAAAACCAGAGCTTTTTGATGAATTCTGGTTGGATAAAAACACAAAAACTGTATTCTGTATTGGAAAAGACAACATAATATTTCACGCTTTAATCTTTCCTGCAATGCTTTTAGCTTCAGGGGACCCTTATCCTTTACCTTATGCAGTTGCAACTACAAACTTTATTCAATTTAAAGAGGGACCATTCTCTAAATCGAAAGGTATAGGAATTTGGTGTGATGAAGCTACAGCTACATTGCCTGCTGATTACTGGAGATATTATTTGAGCAACAATAGGGCTGAGCTAAAGGATTCTTATTTCGATTGGGATGAGTTTGCTTCCAATGTCAATGTTGATCTTAATGATGTAACTGGTAATTTTATTCATAGAACAATAACATTTATTGGACAACATTTTCAGAGCAAAATTCCCGAAAGAGGGAATTTGACTGAAGAGGAAATCGCTATTCTTACTCAGGTAAAGAAGAATATAGATCTTTATCTGGACGCTATGGATAATTTCAAACTTAAGGATGCAACAAAAATAGCTATAAATGTAGCGAGATTAGGTAACCAATATTTCTCATCAGTGGAACCCTGGCATCTTATAAAGAAAGACAAGAAAAAGACTGCTACAGTTCTCAATCTATCTGCTAAGATTTCTGAGGTTATTTCAGTACTCTTGTGGCCCATCATTCCTGGAACTGCAGAGAAAATCTGGAGTGCTCTTGGTTTTCAAGGTAAACCAGTTGATAAAGGAATAGACGCAATTGATGTGAATGAGACACATGCTGGGCAGGAAATTAAGAAAATTAAACCAGTTTTTCATAAAGTTAAAGCAGATGAAATACAAAAGAAATTGAATGAAGCGAGGAAAAAGAATAAGGGGCAAGAGAAAAAAGGTGATGATGAAATGGAAAGAATAAATTATGAGGATTTCAAGAAAGTCAATCTAAAAATAGCAACAATAAAAAGTGCAACTATTATTGAAAAAAGTAAAAATTTAATAAAATTACAAATTGACTTAGGTACAGAAGAAAGACAAATACTAGCAGGAATTAAACAATATTACAAACCTGAGGATTTGGTTGGAAAGCAAATTGTTGTCGTTACAAATCTCAAACCAGCTACTCTAATGGGAGAAAAATCTGATGGTATGCTACTAGCAGCAGACATTAATGGAGAACCAATTTTACTGAATTTAGACAAACCTGTACCACCTGGAACAGAAATAAAATAATGTAATACCTCTAAATATCAATCAGGAAGCAGTTTTAGCACGAGAAGAGCTAGTTACTCATCTATTTTTTCTATAATGAACATATTAGTAACTTACGCGAAAATAGAGAAGTATATTCTCCTAATATTACATCTCCTTTAAATAATCGAAACAAAGGAAAATCAGAGGTGTCAAAAGAATGAAATTAGTGACAGTACATCTACCAGATGAGTTCCTTCATGATTTAGATGAATTAGTAAGATTGAAAAGATATCCAAATAGGAGTGAATGCATAAGAGTTGCAATTCGCGATTTGCTTAAGGAAGAAATGTGGAACAAAAACAACGCTTTCTAATTCCTATTATTTTCTTCCAACTTAATGAGTGAACCAACTTTTCACTCTGATTTATTCTTTTAATTGAACCTGTATAAAGTTTCTTAAAAATGAATTTGAAAAGACCTCACTATTTTTTCATGGATTGATAAATGAGTTCCACCCGAGGTTGATTTTCTTTTTCTAATAAATTCTAACAATTCTTCAACACTTTCTGTTGGTTCTTCCATGATAGTATATGCCATGCCCACATCTTTGGCTCTATGAGCATCACTACCTCCTGTTTCAGGTAGATTATTTTCAAGAACCCAACGTTTTGCCTTTTCATTAAATCTTTGAAAA
>JAGLTP010000465.1 GCA_023135215.1 Candidatus Heimdallarchaeota archaeon | reverse complement strand
AATAGACTAAACTTTGCGGATGTTGATTGGAATATGATTGAAGAATGGGAAAAGGAAGGACCAAATAGATCTCCTGAAACAAAATTAGAGTTTTTTTATTCAATTCCCGATGAAATTATAGAACCATATAGTAAAATTTATACTGAAACATTGAACCAGCAACCTCTTGGGGATTTAGATTTGAAAGACATAATTTACACTCCTGAAAATTTACGAGAAATGGAAAAAAGGCATACAGAACTAGGGAGAACACACCTAACCTATATTACAGTAGAACCAAATGGTGAAATATCCGGTTTAACTGAAATGCTTTTCGCACCTGAACGGGAAACCATGATCATACAATTACTTACAGGAGTAAAACAAGAGCATAGAGGTCGTGGTCTTGGCAAATGGTTGAAAGCAAAGATGATGCTTAGAATTAAAGAAGAATTTCCCAGCGTTAAAATTGCATCAACTGATAATGCAACAACAAATACTCCAATGCTTTCAATAAATGATCGCTTAGGGTTCAAAGTACACAAGGAAGGTATAACCGGTCAAATGAAAACTGAAGAATTAGGTAAATATCTAGACGGGAAATAGGTTTTAATTTCCTTCACTTTTTTTAAAATTTCTTTCCAAGCTTTCCATTTAGGAAAATGTATTCATGCAATTTGTTTAACAATGCCGAATTTAAGAGACCAATCATTATCATCATACATGTCTAACGTATAATTCTTCTCTAGCTCCTCGCTTATGAAGTATACTTCCATCCCGAGTTCTTCTGCGAATTTTACTTCAATGAAAACACCTTTTCCAACAAAAAACTTGCCTTCTTGTTTTATGGCAGAAAAAACAACTATGTCACTATTGCTCATAAGATCAAGGCATTTTTTCATTATTTCCTTCCCTGTTGAATCTTTCCATTTTTTCTCATAAGCTGCAGGATTGATGATTTCCGCTTCTGGAAGAATCTTTTTTATTAATTTAAGTTCCCTTCTTTCTTGCTTTGATTTATAGATGTTCATAGAATGAGCATAATAAACTAGCGGAAAAACACGATATTTGTTCTTCCTGTACAATTCTAAAAGAACACATGCTGCATAAAATGCATCATAATTTGCTCTGTGTTCCCCATAATGGGCTAATTCTTTTTCAAGATTTTTGTTATTCTTGATACATTCGATATTCTCATTGAGTAGGTATTTTTTAGCAGCTGTTAACCTGATTATTTTTCTTTTCTTGTACTTTGATGGTACTTTGACATATTCAGATGCAGTCAACATAATACAAGGAGCAATTTTACTTTTATTTTTTTCAGCATTAATATTCCATGGTTCATGTTTCAGAAATTTATCGAAATCAAATGCGTTATTGTAGGCTGCAACAAATTTATTTGATAATAGTTTACGAACTTCTCCCGCAACTGTAGTTAGATCCTTCTTAGCTTGCTTAATTTCATCAATACTTACTATTCCCTTTTCAAAAATCCATGAATTAAGTAAACTGTCATCCCAAGAAGAAACATCATAATGAATAACTGAGTGGTAAACCTGTTCAATTTTCTGTTTTAGTAAATTTGCTCGCATTATAGATATCTCGACAATGTGATCTTTAAGATAACCATTCAACCCTGTTGTCTCAATATCTAATACGTAAATATCCATCAAAATACATACTTCGTTATTTCTTTAAGTTTTTACCTCTCCCTTAAGTAAAAGTAGAAAATTGATAGATAGAAAT
>JAGLTP010000464.1 GCA_023135215.1 Candidatus Heimdallarchaeota archaeon | reverse complement strand
GGTATGAAAGTACCTGTAAAAGTTACAGTTAATAAGAAAACAAGAGGTTTTGAAATTGAGATTGGTATTCCTCCAGCTTCTGCTTTAGTTCTTAAAGCAGCAGGTATTCCAAAAGGATCCGGAACACCAAATACTGAGAACGTAGGAAACATCACATTTCCACAATTAATTGAGATAGCCAAATCAAAATGGCTGGATTTAACTGCTTCTTCAACAAAAACAGCCTGCAAAGAGATTCTAGGAACAATGGTCACAATGGGAGTTACCTGTGAAGGAAAAGATCCTAGAGATGTACAAAAAGAAATTGATGCAGGAAAGTACGCTGAGCTTCTTGATAAAGAAGAATAAAAGCAAAGTAAATCATCAGAATGAATAAAAACATGAAAGAAAAATAACTGTAGAGGCTAATTAAATGAGTAAAATAGTAAACAAAACTAGAACCTTTCTTTCCAATAGTAGGCGACTACTTAGACATGCAAAATTACCTAGTAGAAGAGAATTAGCTATCACTACAAAAATGAGTGCTATAGGAGTTGTTGTTATTGGAGTTATTGGATATGTTCTGAGTCTACTATTTAACGCAATAATAAACGCTATACAGCAATCAGGATAAGGATAAAATCATAGAAATTAATATACAACGAAGTGAAAAGAATGCCCATCTATGCTCTAAGAACAACTATCGGTCAAGAACATTCATTAAGTGAACAACTAGCTCGAAGAGCTGAAAACAGATCTCACTTACAAATTCTTTCTGTTTTAGTTCCAGGAGGATTAAAAGGGTATATTTTCGTTGAAGCTGAATCAATCGATGATGTAGAGCTTCTTGTTGAAGGAATGAGACACGTACGTAAACGTCCAAGAGCTTCTAGAGCTTCAGAAATTCCTTTGGAAGAATTAGACCATTTCCTCATCCCAAGACCAGTAATTGAAGGTGTAGATGTAAACGATATAGTGGAAGTAATTAATGGACCCTTTAAGGGATCAAGGGCAAGGGTTCTTGATATTAATGTAGGAAAAGAGGAAGTTACAGTAGAATTACTTGCTATGGATTTACAAATCCCAGTAACAATTACAGGGGAATCAATACGTGTTATTGAAAAATCAGTAGAGAAAGAAAAAGAAGACGAATATCTTCTGTAATTCTTTTATCTTTAATCAAAGAAACTCTTCTAGAGTAAATTTCTTTTTAGCTAGTTTTAATGGTCTTGAAGGGATTTTCATTTTTTGTCTAATAATTGCAGCTAAATCTGAATCAAATCCATATATTGTATATACTTTTTTAGGGTCAATTGCTTTAATATGTTCTAATAATTCATTGCAATTTGCATGCATGGAAAAGGGGAAAGCTTGTTCAAAATTTGAAAATGAGAATCGTGATGCTTGGCCTGTTACAATACTTCTAGACGTCTTATGATCCTTAAGGAAAACTGGCAATTCTTTTGCTGCACGTGGAAGTAGGATTACACTATTCTCCTCTTTAAATTCTTCATCATTTAATATATCAAAACTGTTCCATTTCAAATTTATACCCTCTCTTTTGTATATTTTATTTATCTCGCTTGTTCTATTGTCACAATAGATTTCAACTGATAACATTTCATTTAGAAAAGCTATAATCTCTTGAGCACCTCCTAGGTGCCCTATATTAATCACAGGTATTATCTTCTTTTGCAAGCTTTCTGCTATCCAGTTTAAAATTGAGATTTTTATTGTCTCACGAGATTCAAAGAACAAATCGGATTTTCCATAAGTTGCTTCTATGATTAAAACGTCTATGTTCTCCTTTGGTATTGTTGCTTTTGGGACAGAAATCATATCAACTGTACTTAGATCCCCAGTATAACAAACAGTAATATCATCAAAGTAGAAAATTATTTGTGCAGCACCAAGAAGATGTCCTGCCTGGATAAATTCAACTTCAACATCTTTTATTCTCAACTTCTTATCATATTCTACAAAATCCGTGTTTTTTGTTTTTCGAGAAGTCAATTTTTCGTATAATTCGCTGGCAATCTTTGTTGAGAAAACCTTTATTCCCTCATTTGGAAAAGCAATAGAATGATCGGTATGGGCGTGAGTAATTAAAGCTACATCACAACTATTAGCTGCTTTGGCTGTCGTTGGATCAGCTATAAGTGTTAGATTCTCTGGTTTTTTGAGAAACTTTATTCCTTTATCGTATTTGAAGACAGTGGGCATTTAGCTGAACTCTTGAATTTAAATCGTTGATGTAACTCTATAGATTATGGTATTAAGTTTTTTTAATATATCTAGATGTGATTTTATAATTTTTCCAGTTCTTTAATCACTGCTTCAGTTAGACTTCTAAATTTAATTCCGTGCATCATCGAACCCTCAAATTTCAATTCCTTTGACAT
>JAGLTP010000463.1 GCA_023135215.1 Candidatus Heimdallarchaeota archaeon | reverse complement strand
ATTCTTGTTTCCTTTTGAAAGATCCAATAAGATTTTTGATAGTTCGATATCTATGTCGTTGATTTTCCCTTCACGATAAAGTTGCTTGCATTTTCTACATAATGTATTTGTTTGAGCGTCGATTAAGCAAATAGGAAGCTTCAACTACATATCACCACTTTTCAGTTATATTATAAACTATAGAAGTAGTGTTTTAAGAATTGTGAATAATGAGGAAAATAAGAATTAGTAAAAATCAATAAAAAATAGTACCTTACAGATTCTCGTTTATATTAATCCTCTTTCCATGAGAACTTTAAATTCGTCTAATGTTAATTTATTTCCTTCCTCATATTTAGACAAAATTTCTTTAGCTTTAGCATCCATTTTTCGTTCAATAACTCTCTTGGCTTCAACCCTTCTAGCTTTTCTTTCTGCTTGAATTTCTTGACCAAGTTCACCGGATAATTTCTTAACCGCTCCTGTTAATCCATCAAGTTCTTTACGGATAGCGTTGATGGAAGTACTCATTGCGATTATCTCTGCATGAATCCCATCAGCTTCTTCTTTGATGTTTCTGGCTTGCTTAGAGGATGTTATCATCTTTTCTTGATGTATTTGTGATTCTTGAGCTAGTGTTGTAACGCTTGTATGGTAAGTTTTGATTTCTGTTTGCATATATCGAAGCTTGTTTTGGATATCTCTAAATTCACTTCGTAGATCTTTAAATTGTTCAATTCTCTCAAATTCTGAGCTTAGTTCCTCAAGTTGTTGGAGTGTTGATTTTTCCACTTCCTTTGTAAGAAATGGTGTTGTTTCTAATTGTCTTTCAAGTTTTCTGATTTTGTCTCCTACTCTCTTATTTCGAGGAACGCCTACATTTTTCATCTGTGAACCTAATTCTACGAGACGTTTACCAATTTTATCTGCGTCTTCACGTAAAATGTCTCTCATTTGTTTTCGAACTTGTACCTCTTCATTGATTTGATCACGCCTTTCTTTAGAGGTTTTTGCTTCCTCAAAAAGAGTTTTAGCTTCCTGATTTTTTTGATCACGTATATTTCTTAGCTCGTTTCTTTTATTGTTGAAAGCATGCAAATTTGTTATCTGATCTTTACGTTTTAATCGTAAATCTGAAAGATGTTCTTTCTTTTCGTCAATAGACATTTCTTCGCTTTCGGTACTCATAGATTTCACGTTGGATTAGGATTAAGCGTTTCATTTACAGTATTTATAAATCACAATTAAATAAATGAGAAAATAGAATACATTTAAATCTTATGTCAAGTAACTGTTTGACAAATAAATGTGAAAGAAAAACGGTTATTATTTCTTATTTGAACGTTTCATACGAAGTTCCTTAGATCTACACTTTCGGCATTTTTTTGCAGTCGGTGGATTAGTTGCATAGCATTTACGACAAACTTTTTTATCCATGGTATGAGCACGGGCAATTGCACGATATTCTGGGTTTGTTACTGGCATCAAATTCATCTCATTTGTTCTACTTTCAGCAAAATTCAAAATAATAAAAGTATTTCTATTGCGAGTAAAATAGTAACAGAAAAACTTAGAGATAACAACTTCAGGTGAATCTATATTGCATTTTTTCTCTCGCAAAATCAAGAAATTCTTCAATCTTTTCCCAGTCTTTGTCACCCTTTACATTAATCAGCAATTTGATTTCGTCTCTGTATTCCTTCAGATCTTTAATATCTGCGATTGATTCTTCTATTTCAGCTTTCAATGATTCAATTTTGTTTGGTATTTCCTCTAGAGCAATTTCAATTTTTGTTACAGAAGGATCTTCTCTTTCTTGTGCAAGAAGTAATTCTGTAACTTCAACATCAGATTTTTGTGTTCTTCTATTCAGCGCATGTATCCTCTGAGTAATCATCACCATCATCTCTTCTGCTCTAACCTGCAAGGGATGAAGATCTTTTTTACGTTTTTTGAGGATAATTATAAAGAAAAAAACTATTAACAAAAGGGGTATTCCTACACCAAGACCAATTTGTAATCCTAGATTCATCGGGTTCTCTAGATACAACATCAATTCGTGTTATTTAAACTTAAGCAAAATACTCGCGTATTGG
>JAGLTP010000462.1 GCA_023135215.1 Candidatus Heimdallarchaeota archaeon | reverse complement strand
CTACTATTATTATGATAACTGATGAAATTATTATTGTTTTTTTACTAAATATCATTGAATACATCCCTTCATAATAGTTTTTTAATTTATCTCAATCTTCAAACAATGTTTAAACAAGTAAAGATGTTGCAATAAATTTGCTAAAATTGCGTACTTTATGTTGTTTATAAATGAATGCAAAAGAAATATAACTCAAGATGCTATTAGATAGTATTAAACAAAAAGTGGTTCTATGAAAATAATCGAACTTCGAAGGCATTCTATAAGAGATAAACCTTCTCCTCACTTAACTCAAGAAGGAGTAGATCTTGCTAAGAAAGTAGGTGAAACCTTAGGCAGCTTTCACAAAATAATATCAAGCAATGCACCAAGAGCTACTGAGACTGCAGTAGCTATGGGTTACGCAGTGGGAGAAGTTCTAGATGAAATTAGTATGACTCCAGAAAGCATTGGGCAAGAAGTTAACTGGGGAATGGGTTTCTCAGAATATGCTGAAGTTATCAAAAAAGAAGGTGAAACAGCTAAATATGCGAGAAAAATGACTAAGTTTATCACAAAAATAGCTGAAGAATTGCCCGATGATGGGTATGCTCTAATTGTAACTCATGGTGGATTAATCGAAATTTGTACAATTGGTTGTATACCAAATATTGACTATGCTTTTTGGGGTAAACCTCTTGAACACTGTGAGGGTGTAAGATTAGCATTTGATGGAGAAAAATTTGTCTCAGCTGAAATTTTAAGATTGGAAAATAATAAAGGAGAGGAAAAATAACTTAATCTTCTGAAAAGATTTTTCCTACTTCATGTGCCCATGATTCGATCTTATCCCAGTCTCTGTTATCATTTTGATGCTCTGGTATTCTTCCGAGTAATCTTTCATCAGCTATCTTTGGTAATTCTTTCTTAGGGATTCTACCTCCAAAAGCTGCAGATTTTACAGGTTTAACATGATCATACTTGTTAAGAACTTTCACTAGGAAATTCTCTTGTGCATAATCGTAAAGATCTTCTTCTCCAGCGTAATAAGATGATATAAAAACAGCTAATTTTTTGTTATCAAAATTCCTTTCTTCCAGAAATTTTTCTGCATTTTGTGTCCATTTACCATACTCAATACCACTAGAAATGATTACATTGTCAAAATCATCTAAATCAGGACATGCTCTGTAGTCCTTAAGATCCCAGATCTCAACATGTTGATTGTATTCCTTCTCAAGGATTTTCTGAATTACTGCGCAAGCTTCTGGTGTTGCTCCATATCTTGTTCCATATACGATTAAAGTTTCTTTCAGTGTTTATCACCACAACTGTTGGGTTGTTTGAATGATAACACAGTTTTGGAAAGTATATATTAAATCTTGCTTTTAGCAATGATTTTGAAAGAAAAATCACAAAACAGATTGAAAATTCTTGTAAAACGAGGTTTTAAACATTAATTATAAAAAGAACCGTGCACAACTGAGGAGTGAAAAGTTAGCCAATCTTGCCAAACCAGGAGAGAAAGCTGAAGAAAGGCTTTTCAGAGAAAAGAAAACAAAGCAACTATGTTAGTAAGAATAGGAATAGCTGCACAAGTGAAAGGCGTATCGTCTAGCACTTTACGAAGGTGGGAAAAAGAAGAAGTTATGCGACCAGCTGGGAGAACAAGCACATTCCTTCTAGTATTACAGATATTATAACACATAGATTTGATTTAGCTGACTATAAACAAGCAATTTCAACCTCTTTAAATAAGAAACGAAGTAAAGCAATTAAGGTAATTTTCGATTATGAAAAATAAACTTTTATTCTCTCGTTAGTCCTCTGTAATAAACTATTTAAACACTCAAAAAAATTGAACACAGCATATAATAGTTGGATTTCTAATTTGAGAGAAAATTATCAAACAAAACTGTACAGTTCTTATTTTAGGATTTACATTGTTATATTCTAATCATATAGGTGAATATATTGGGTTATGGAAGATATGATGACAAACCAAGAGAAATGCATGATATAAAGTGCTCTGAATGTGGACAGGACGCTCAAGTTCCTTTCAAACCAGACGGAGAAAGACCAGTATTCTGCAGGGATTGTTATCAAAAGCAGAGAAGAAGCAGATATTAGTAAAAGTTATTGTGATATAAGATATATTATTACAAAAAACACTATTTTTTCTTCAGCAATAGTATAGTAAAAAAATAGGGATAATCTTAAGGATTATTCTCTTTTTCTTTATTTTTTGTTTCTGACGTATCTCCTGATAGTACGAAAATGTTAACTATAACCATCAAAGCTGCAATTCCTATAAAGAGACCAGGTATCGAGAAATCTGCGATTAATCCAAATAGAGGAGCAAAAATAAACACTAGTATGGATTTAAATTGAGCTTCTACACTCAACATAGTTGCTCTTTGTTCTTTCTTAATCACTTCAGCAAGATAATCAACTGCCAAAGGTCTTCTAAAGTTTTCAAAGACATAGATAAATAGAAAGAGGAATATTACAACAGCTGGTATATTTATCCATATGAATACTGAGTTTAAGATTAAAACTCCTGCAAATAGATAGAAAAGTAAATCCATCGCCCTTTTTGCTCCTCTTGTGAGTTCTTTCACTTTGTAAGCATTTCGAGAAGCTAGTGAAGAGAAAACATAGAAAATAGAGTACATCGCTCCCAGAATTATAATAATCAGGTCTTCCTCCAATAAGCTAGTGGAATCCAGACCTAGATTGATTATTATAACTCCAATATAGACTATAATTACAGGCTGGATATAATCTTTGATACTCTTAAACACTGCATCATAACTTGATGAGGAAAATATCCCTCTAATTAGTCGTTTATTCTTGAATGCAACAAGCATTTCTTTGAATCCTTTCCCCATCTCTTTCAGAAAATTATCTTCAGTTTTTACCTGTTCATTCATGTAAGATGGATATGTGGCAATTAAAATGAAATCAAGTAAATATGGAATTATTGTGATGATGAAAACCCATTGAGAAGCTGAAATAAAGAGAACCATGAAAATTGAAACTATTCCATTTACTGTAGAACCAATTAATGACCATGATCTAGTTCTTCCATATACAAAAGTCTTCAAATCTTGAACCTCATTTCTATCCATCCAAGTTAGAATCATAGCTTTGTGCGTTCCTGATCTGAATGATTCACCTAATCCGTAGAATGCAGCAGCTAAGAAAATAACAAAAAAATAGTTAATGTTTCGACCAAGACCAATGAAAAAAAGAACAAAAGAAATTATATAGAAAACAAAACATAGGAGTAGTTCATTTTTCTTACCAAATCTATCTGCTAGAATGCCTGATGGAATTTCAAAGACATAGGTAAAAACCTCTTGAACTAAGAAGATCAAACCAATTTTAAAAAGAATAAATTCTGTATTAAATTCTGAAAGGTAAATGTAAAGCATGACAATCAAATATGGTTCAAAAAACCTTAGATTTTTGAAAAATCCATAGAATCTAAATTTCCACATTAACGGATCTTTAAGTATTCTTTTTTGTATTGTTTTATTTTCTGATTGTTCTGTCATTGGATGTTTCTAAAGTGAATTATTCAATGCTATTATTAATTCTTTCTTGAGATTTCTATCCTTTTTTTGTGAGATGGATCAGTAACATAGATTGTAATAGCTTCTGAAAGAGGATTGAATTTACCTGAATCATAATTTTTTGACCTAGTTTTCAAGCATTCCTTGCATAATCCAGCAGGAA
>JAGLTP010000461.1 GCA_023135215.1 Candidatus Heimdallarchaeota archaeon | reverse complement strand
GGATTCGAACCACCGACCATCTGGTTTCTCAGTTTTGGCTCACAAAAATTATGAGCCAGACGCCTTTTAGTTAATGGCACGCAGCCATTTGACTTCTAACCAAGCTGAGCTAGTGCCCCATTTCTACTTATAATTCCTTATTCTTGTTTTTTTAAGTTTTTTCTTCTCTTTTAAAAGTTTTTCAACCAACTAGCAAGAAATCTGCTTCTTCAGCATTGAAAGAACTTCTTACAAATGGTGCTGAAGCTACGAATTTAAAACCCATCTCATAAGCTTTTGTTTCGTACTCTTTGAAAACATCAGGATGAACATATTCTTCTATTTCTAAGTCTGAACTTGGAGGTTTCAAGTATTGCCCAATAGTTAAAATATCACATTCGGTTTCTTTCAAATCCTTTAACAATTCAAATACTTCTTCCTTGGTCTCTCCTAAACCAACCATTAGCCCTGATTTTGTGTGTATCTCAGGATCCATCTCCTTTACTACTTCTAATAGTTTCAAGGATTTTTCATAATTCGCTTGTGGTGTTACTTTTCTGAACAATCTTGGAATCACTTCAATATTGTGATTGATTATATCTGGTCTTGATTTTACTATGGTTCTTATGTGCTCTTCCTTCCCTTTTAAGTCTGGTATTAATAGTTCAATTATTAGATTCTCATCATAATCTCTCAATTTTTCAGTAATCTCTGCGAAATGAGCTGCACCACAATCAGATAAGTCATCTCTAGTAACTGATGTTATAACTACATGCCTTAAACCCAGTTTTTTCGCTGCTTCGACTATATGATCTGGTTCTTGCGAATCCAATGGTAAGGGTTTTCCAAATTTTATATCACAGAATCTACAATTCCTTGTACAAATTTCCCCCATAACTAAGAAAGTTGCTGTTTTTTTCTCAAAGCACTTACCAATATTTGGACACATAGACTCTTCGCAAACTGTATGAAGATTCAACTTTCTTAGTATTTGTTGAACCTCTCTTATTTTGTCTCTATCCATTCTACCAATTCTTAGCCATTCAGGTTTTCGTATTCTAGGCATTGTTTTTTATCATCTCTTCAAGTTCTTCTTCCTTAATTTGATTTAAACTCATCTTGAAAATCTTCTCAAACTTCTCTTCAAAAATCTTGTATATTTCTTTTATGTCTAGAGTCTTTTCTAGCACTTGTTTCATTGATATTGGATTATATTCAGTAATTCCACAGGGAATTATCATCCCAAAGTGGTCCATATTTGTATTAACATTTAATGCTAGACCATGTGATGTTATCATCTTTGAAGCTCTAGCTCCTATGGCAGCAAGTTTCCACTTTCTTCCTTGGTGATTTATCCATACTCCAGGATAACCTTCCATTCTCCATCCATCAATATTATATTCAATTAATAATTCAATCAATATTTCTTCCATGTTCCAAACAAATTGATTTACACTTATTCCTAATCTTGATAGATTAAGATGGAGATAACCAACCAATTGACCTGGACCATGATATGTCACTTCCCCTCCCCTCTTTACTTCGACAACGTCTATGCTTTCTTTTTTCAAGATTTTATCTGATACTATAATGTCCTCTCTGCTTCCTTTTCTTCCTATTGTAAAGACTGGGTTGTGCTGTAAAACAAATAAAAAATCATCAAAATCTCTGTTATCTTCTTTTATTCCCCTAAGTCTCTTTTGTAAATCAAGAGATTTCAAGTATTCAAGACGATCAAATTCTACAAGGAAGCACTTTCTCATTGTTTCCAGATTTCCCATGAGTCCTTTTAGCAATTTTGGTTTATCTCTTTTTTTCCTTCCTTTAGTAAAGTTGAAAAATAACCGTGTAAAGAATTATAATTGTGTAATATATGGCTAAATTTCTAACAATCCTTCTAGCGGAAGCTGCTATTGAACCATTTCCAGAAGAACTTCTCAAAGATATTAAAGTTCGTCAATATCTTTCCAAATTGAAGAAATCAGCTGATGAAGTGCTACTAGACATGAGTTATCATTCTCATTTAGTAGAAAAACTTCCAGATGCAGAGAAAAGAGGAAGACCAGATATCGCACATTTTGCATTATTATCTTGTTTTGGTTCTATATTAGCTCGAGATCATCGCCTGAATGTTATAATTCATACATATCATGATAAAATAATTCATCTTCATCCTGATATTAGACTCCCAAAAAACATTGAACGATTTAATGGACTTCTAATTCAACTTTTCAAAGAAGAACAAGTTCCTCCAGAATCACAGAAACCATTAATGACATTGTCAGATTCTTCATTATCTAATCTTGTAAATGAGTTACGAAACAAACATGATTTAGTGATTGAATTTAGTGTGAAGGGAGAACAGATGTCTTCTTCTGAATATTCTGAACTAATACACAACGCAACAAATCCTCTGCTGATATTTGGTGCTTATCCTCAAGGAAAACTTAGAGGTCTCACTGATGGTTTAGTTGATAGAAAAATAGCTATTTATGAAGAAGGTCTAGATCTATTTGCAGTAATCTCACAGATACTGGCAAGTCAACAAATGATTGAAGAAAAGCTTGCGAAAATGAATCTCTCTGAAGAGGAAAAATTATCTTGGGAGTAATTCACTAATTGATTAATGATAACTGAACTTCTTAGCGACAAACTTAAATTAAATCTAGTTTGTTCATTTTAGGTGGTATTCTGGCCTTAAAGAAACTAGATAAACTTCTTCATCCTGATAGCGTTGCCATCATTGGTGCTAGCCCAGATAAAAAGAAAGTTGGGTATGCTGCTCTACGTAATATGGTTTATAGTGGATTTAAAGGTAGATTATATGCTATAAATCCTAAAGCTGCACAATATGGAGAAATTGAAGGAGTTAAAGTTTATCCTAATATTAGTGAAATACCAGATACTATAGATTTAGCAGTAATTTGCATTCCTGCACGTTTTATACCTTCGTTAATGGAAGAATTGGGAAAAAAAGATGTTAAATATGCAGCTATAATAACTGCCGGATTTAAAGAAACTGGAACTGAGGGAGCGAAACTTGAACAACAAGTTGTAGATATAGCTAAAAAGTATGGAATAAGAATCGTGGGGCCAAATATCCTCGGTATAATAGATACTTCAGCTCCAATGAATGCAAGCTTTGCTGAACGCTCCCCTATTAAAGGTGAAATAGCCTTTCTTAGTCAAAGTGGAGCACTTCTTACAGGAATTCTAGATTGGAGCAGAGCAGAAGGAATTGGATATTCAAGCTTCGTGTCTCTTGGAAACAAAGCAGATTTAGATGAAACTGATTTCATTGAAGCTTTAGCTGATGATGAAGAGACTCTAGCAATTTTAGCTTATCTTGAAAGCATAAGTAGAGGGAAAAAATTTATTGAAGTTTGTAAAGAAGTCACTAAAAGAAAACCAGTTATCGTGATTAAATCAGGTAGATCAGAGGCAGGATCAAAAGCAGCTTCTTCTCATACTGGTAGTATGACAGGAGCTGATACAACTTATGATGTGGCCTTCGAGAAATGTGGTGTCATTCGAGCAGACAATTCCCAAGAACTCTTTGATATGGCGTTTGCATTCAGTTATATGCCAGCACCTAAGGGAAACAAAATAGTCATTATAACAAATGCTGGTGGACCTGGGATATTGGCAATTGATGAAGCTGAAAGGAATGGTCTTAAACTAGCATCTCTCTCGTCTGAATTCAAAGAACAATTAAAAGAATTTCTCCCACCTGCGGCTAATTTTAACAATCCAATCGATGCTCTAGGAACTGCACAAGCAGAAGATTATGGAAGAGTACTCGAATTGGCTCTTAAGGAAGAGGGGGTAGATGGTGTTATTGTTATACTCACACCACAAGCAATGACTGAAGGTCAAGAAACAGCAGATAAAATTGTGGAAATAAGAAAGAAGTATCCAGATAAACCCGTCATTAGCATTTTTATCGGTGGAGAAATATTGGGGCCAAGCATATATTATCTCAAGAAGCATAGGATACCTTGTTATCCCCATCCTGAAAGAGGTGTAAAGGCAATGGCAGCCCTAGCTGATTATGCGAGAAAGCGAGAAAGACCATTAAACGACGAAATACCAAATCTAGTTAGAGATAAGGAAAAAGTGAGAAAGATCTTTGACAAAGTGAAGTCGGAAAAGAGATTCAATCTCTTAGGAACTGAAGCTATTGAAGTAGCTGCAGCGTATGGAATTCAAACTCCACCTACTAAATTAGCTAGATCAAAAGAAGAAGCAGGTGTTTTTGCAGAAGAAATAGGTTTTCCAGTAGTTATGAAAATCACGAGCCCCGATATTGTTCATAAAACAGATATTGGTGGAGTGAAATTAGGAATTAAAAGCAAAGATGAAGCTATTAACACCTATGTTGAGATAGTAGAAAATGCAAAAAAATATCATCCAAATGCACAGATACTTGCAGTGGATATTCAAAAAATGGAAAGTGTTGGCCGTGAACTAATTGTTGGTTCCATGAAAGATCCGCAATTTGGTTCATTAGTAATGGTTGGTATGGGAGGAGTATATGCAAACTTTTTCAAGGATGTTGCATTTGGTCTTGCCCCCTTGACAAAACTTGAAGCTGAAAAAATGCTTGAACAAACAAAGGTGTATACATTACTCAAAGGAGTAAGAGGAGAAAAACCATCAGATATAGAATCAGTAATCGATACATTACTTCGAATAGCTCTTCTAGTTCACGATTTCAATGAAATAAAAGAATTAGATATCAATCCCTTCTTTGTATATGGAGCAAATCAAGGGGTTTCAGCTCTAGATGTGAAAATAACCCTCAATAAAGAAGATTAACGAAATGAATCTTATCATAGAATTAAACGGAATTAATCCTCTTCTTTTTGTTTTACATCTTCAAAAACCATAAAGCCTGTTTTAAGCTTTTCAGCTTCTTCTTGTGTTATTTTTATTGTTTCAAGTTTATTTGGATCAAACGGTATTATTAATGAATTGCCAAATGGGTCTTCAACAACTATATCAATTGGAAGATTTTGTTCTATATATTCATCCAATAATTTAATGTAATCCCCTATTCTTTCAATTTCCTCTTTATCAGTGGCATCCCTAAATAGATGCTGAGCTTTTTCTTGAATATCTCTAAGGATTCCTTCAATATTGCTTATGAAACCATTAGCACTTGGTCCAGGTTCTATTATTGCTCCGATTTGTGGAAATCTTAAAGTTCCATTTGCTGCTCTTACAATCTTTGTAGTATAATCATCCTTATTTTCTGCATGGTAGATGTATTTTACGGGTTCTTTTACTGAAAGGTTGAGAAAATCATTGTGTTTGTATTTACAATCATTACATACTAGATTAAATAACCATAACTGAGGAAAATGAGGAAGATTAACAATCTTCTGAGTGACCTTTGTGTTATCACTTTTGCAAACTGGACACGGTGTAGTGAGTGTTTCAAAACTAAATTCCTCGGCAGTCAATTTACTCGTTTCTCCTTTTACAAAACCTCATTTAAAGTTTAAGATAATTTATAATAACAAATATTTAACAAGTTTTTTTAAAGTGGAGAGAAGTTTTACACAATGACTATTCAACTTGAGGAACTCTATGAACTTCTTTACTCTTATTATGGTCCTCAAGGATGGTGGCCAGGAGAGGGTTTGGAAATAGCAATTGGAGCAATTTTAACTCAACAAACAGGTTGGGTAAATGTTGAAAAAGCTATTCGCAATCTAAAAAACGCAAATTGTCTAAGTATTGAATGCTTAAAAAAAATTAACATAGAGAAACTAGAAAATCTCATTAAAACAAGTGGTTATTATCGAATTAAAGCACGAAGGCTGAAGAATTTTATTGAATTGATCTCAAAGAATCCTAACCCATCACGTGAAGATTTATTGTCAGTAAAAGGTTTGGGATTAGAAACTGCAGATTCCGTATTACTCTATTGGTTTGAAAAACCATATTTTGTTATTGATGCATACACTTACAGAATACTTGATAGGTTGGGGATTAATTCTAATAATGATTATTTAGAGCTCCAAAGGATATTTATGGATAACCTACCAAAGGATATTGAAGTGTATAAAGAATTTCACGCACTGCTTGTTCAACACGCTAAAAGTTACTGCTTAAAAACCCATCCTAAATGTGATGCTTGTCCACTAAACAAACATTGTAACTTTCTTGCTAGAAAAGCTGAAATTCTTTAATACTATTGTGTAATTAAAACCATTTAAGCAGGATTCGAAGATGTATCTAACAAAGAATCAAGAAAGATTGTTAGCTGGAGAAAAAGGTAATGCTATTGCAAAAATGATGAAATTAATTGTAAAAATCGGTGAAGTAAATAACGCCGATAAACTTATTCAAATAAGGAGTGCACAGATTGCAGGAGTTTCTTATCATACTGTAGGAGATGCCATTTTTTCATTTTTCGAATTATTATCTAGTGACAAAGTAATGGTCAAAGTTCCTAGTTGGTTAAATCCCGCAGGAATGGACAGATTGAGGTGGAAGGAGATGGGAATAAAAACAGCATTTGCAGAAAAACAATTTGAAATATTAAAACACTATGAGGAAATGGGGATAGATACTACTCTTACTTGCACTCCCTATTTGATTGGATTAATACCTTCTTTTGGTGATCATTTGGCATGGAGCGAATCATCTGCAGTATCAATGGCAAATAGTTTTTTTGGTGCGAGAACAAATAGAGAAGGTGGCCCCTCGTCTCTTGCTTCTGCAATAACAGGTTTTACTGCAAATTATGGAATGCATAAAGAGGAAAATCGTATACCTGAAACTTTTGTTAAGATAAAAGCAGAAACAAACACATTATCAGATTTTTCAGCTTTAGGGTATTGGTATGGAGAAATGTTAGGAGATTCTATACCGTTTTTCAGTAGTTTGCGTAGTTTTTCGATTGATGAAGCAAAGATGCTATCATCTGCAATAGCAGCTTCTGGAAGCGTACCACTTTTTCATGTTGAAACAAAAACCCCTGAAGCAAAGAAAGTAAAAATAACAGAAATAGAAAACAAGATCATTTATACAGAAGAAGACAAAGAGAAAGTTTACGAACACTTTAATCAAATTAAAGATTATGCAGATTTAGTTGCTATTGGGTGTCCCCATACTAGTTTGGTAGATTTACAACTAATTAGTGAATACACGCAGAATGCCAAAGTCAAAGAAAACATTGAAGTATGGATATTCACCTCTAAACTCATTTCACAAGATGAAAAGGCATCTAGACTTATCCACGAATTAGAAGAAAAAGGCATCAAGATTTTTACAGATACTTGCATGGTTGTATCACCTGCTGTAAGTGACAAATTCAAAAACATTTTAACAAACTCTGCGAAAGCTGCGTTTTATCTTACAAGAGATGGTACAATTAATGTTAATCTTCTCTCGCTAAGCGAAATTATGGGAAGTGTTGTTCAATGAAAGAAGTTTTGATAAGACCAATAGTTGATGGCTCGGTTGAAGGACCAGCACTCGTGTCACCCATTCCTATTTCTTTTTTTGGGGGAATAAATCCAAAAACAGGAGAAATAATCGATTCAGAGAATCCTTTATATGGACAATCAATAGCAGACAAAATCTTTGTTTTTCCAAAAGGAAAAGGTTCTACAGTTGGTTCTTATATTATATATGGCTTAAGAGTAAATGGTGTAGCTCCATTAGCTTTCATAGCAAATATAGCTGAAACAATAGTTATCGCTGGTGCAATCCTCGCAGAAATACCTTTAGTAGATCAACCAGAAGAAGATGTAATTAGTTTCATAAAAACAGATGATTATATTAAATTGAATACACAAAAGAGGATAATAAGTAAAAAAGAATGATTTTAAGAGATGATAGTTGTTTCGTTATCTTCGTTTTTTCTCCTGTGATTCTGATAGTAGTTTCTGAAATTCACCTCTCAGAACCGCTTCTTGTTCTTCTAAAACCTTCTTCTTTTCATCTTCAAATTTTAATCTCTGTTCATCAAGCTCATTTTGTAGTCTCTGTTCAAATTCGTCTCTCAGTTCTGTAATATCATTTTGATGATCTTCATCTAGTTTTTCCATTAGTTCTTTTTGTTCAGTTTCTTTTTCACTGTTGAAACTTTGTTTGTATTCTTCAATCTCCTTTTGTTTTTGATTCTCAAATTGAATGTTTAGTTCTTCAGTTAGCTCTATCTTTGCTTGTTCTACTTTTTCATTCAATGTATTTTCACGAGCTTCAAGAAGGGGTTGAATAAACTTATCACTTGTTAATGTCTGTATCAATTCATGGAAATATTCAATACTTTTTATATTAGCTCTTACTGTCTCAAATTCCTCTTTGGTGATAACTTCTTCAGATTCTCGAATGATTGTTGTTACAAAATCAATCATAAGTCTAGTAGCTTCTTCAGGAATAACTTTAGTTGCAGCCATTTGTTTTTGTAATTTGGTATTTTTCTCTGAAAGTTCGACGAGATCAACTTCAAGTTCTCTTACTAAGCTTTTTTCTCTAAAGATTAAATCGTATGGACCAATCATCATTGTTTGTTTTGTTTGTAATTGGTCTTGGAAAGTAATATTTGCATTCAATTCATGAGTGACTTCACCAATACCTGACATACCACGTACAACTAATTTGTATTCATAGGTTTCTTGTGCAAGTAGTTGACTGAGTGTGAATTCTTTATTTCCTTCAAGAATTTCCAATCCCTCTGGTAAGTTGAGTTTAAATATAAGATTGAATGCGTCTCCCTGTCCTTCGTTTTCCAGATAGATTGTGAGATCAGCAGGTTCATTTAGAACTAAATCTTTTGAAAGTTTGAGTTCTGGAATTATTTTTGGTAGTTTTATTTTTGAACGGAAAATCTTGACAACATTATCCATTGCATCATCTATAGCAGGGAAGAATAAATCTCCAACAATTTGGCTCAAACCGGGTTTAAGATGACTACCTACAAGCTGTTGTGCATTAAGGAGAGAAGTAGTATCTGAATCTTTTATCGCTTTAATTGCATGACCAGCAGCAAAAAGAATCTGCTGAGCTCGAGTAAAACCTGGATCATCCTTTATCTGTTCTACATATTTTAGATATAATTGTTCAGCTGTTTGAAATTCTTCTGTTGAGAATAAGAAGAAACATGCGGTAGAAATAAGAATTATCCCTCTATCATACTCATTCCACATTAAGTATTCTTGAGCTGCATTAACTAAATCGTCAACAACTGCAGATGTTGCTGCTTTCCAATCTTCTTCCACACCTAATTTTTTGAATATTTGAACAACATAATAGAGATTTTGAGCACTCATACGAAATTGCTTTTTTTCCTTATTTTCTTCTGAAGCTCTAATAAAATTCTTAATTGCTTCATGATATAAATCCTCAGCTTGAGCCATTCCTCTCGCTGATTCTTGATTCTTAGCTGCTTCTAGATACTTTCTTGCTGAGTCTGCAAAGTTCTCGCTCTTAAATAAATCACGAGCTTCTGACATAAGTTTGGCTAAGTTCTCGTCGTATGATTTTTCCATATCTCTAAAGGCACATTAACAATATATAAATTTATTTAAGATTGAAAAACGATTTTTGTGAAATGCTATAA